>JAYUAM010000389.1:0-4454 GCA_043741295.1 Acidimicrobiia bacterium | reverse complement strand
CGTCGGAGCACTGGGTGCTCGTGAGCTTGCCGAACAGCGACGTACGGACCTGGCCCTCGTTGCTCAACAGGGCCGGGGTCGCCATGCCCTGTCCGGCGAAGATGGCCGTCGCCACCTCGGCGGCCACGGCGAGCGCGGCGACCTGCTGCGAGTAGGCGTTGACCTCGGCGGAGACCTCGGCGGCGGGCTGGCCCTTGGGGAACGACAAGGTCAGTTCCGAGCCGGGCGCGATGACCTGCACCGCTTTGCCGGCGGGCATCGGCCAGGCGTGGTTGCTGGCGAGCAGGCCGGCCAACTCGTCGACGAAGGCGTAGGGGCCAGACACCGGGGCGCTGATCGAGAACCCGGAGGACGCGACGATGGCCACGGGTAGCCGGCCCCGGTTCCGGACGCGGAGCACGTCGCTACCCCGTTCGACGCCGGCGCACCAGGCGACGGACGCGACCGTGGAGACCACGACGTTGTACCGGTTGTTGACCTCGTCTTCGCCCGTGCACTGCGGATCGGTGCCCTCGGCCTGAGCGACGAGTGCGCTGGCCGCAGTGGCGGCACCGGCGATGGCATTCGTCCAGTCCCACTCGAGACGACCGATGGCCGCCGACTTCGTCAGCGGAACTTCGAGTCGCTCGTTGTTGGCGTCGTACACGGTGCCGGCGATGCGCGTCCACTTGCCGGTGGCCCGATCGAGTTCACCGGCCGTCGGCGTGGGCGCGCCCGGCGGCGGGTTCGGCACGTTGTAGAGGACCTTGATCTTGCCGAGCAGCTTGCCGGACCTTACGGCGATGTCGAGCACCTTGTCGCGAACGGTGACGCCGCCGACGTGCTGGTCGACGTTCAGGACCTCGCGTACCTGCAGCTTCGTGCCGGTCTTGGCGTCGCCGGCGGCGAGCAGGATCGACTGCTGGTCGTTGATCGGGATCCGCTGGGCTTCGCCCGACAGCTCGGCGTCGGCGACCACCGCGCCGAGCGCGATCTTCGGCCTCACCGGGTCGGCGGTGGTCGACCCGTTCGTGGACGCGCCGGATGAACAGGATGCCATGACGGCCGTCGTCAGGGTGACAGCGACTGCTGTCACCCAGCGACGCACGTCCGGTCGAGCTCGTGTGGAGATCACATCAGGCCGCCGAGCGGGGGGTCGATTCCTATTCGTAGGTTAAGACTATCTCAGGAACGGTCCGGTTGGTGCGACGGCGCTGTCCAATTCTTGCGACGGTTTGGCGACTGCTTGGCTTGCGGAGGACCGCCCTGGCGCCCTCCGTCGGGGCCCACGCCACCGTCGGTGGTGTCGGCCCCGACGGAGGAACCGTCACCCGTACGTCGTTTCGTCGCCCCACCGGCCCGGCCGGGGTGATGATGGGTCGCCGCCGTCCCCAAGGCGACCCCGCCGGACCGTAGTGGGTGGCATGGCGGCCGTCCCAGTCGTCGGCCCGGTCGAGCCCGGTCGGTCGGCCGGCCGACGTTACCATCGCCCCGTGACCATCGCCGGCCCGACCCGTGGGGAAGCCATGGCCCAGGACGCCGGCGATCCCCTGGCCCCGTGGCGGTCCCGCTTCCTGTTGCCCGATGGGGTGATCTACCTCGACGGGAACTCGCTCGGGGCTCGACCGGTCGGTGTGGCCGAGCGGGTGGCGTCGACCATTGCCGACGAGTGGGGTGATCACCTCATCGCCGCCTGGACCCGGGACCGGTGGATCGAGTTGCCGCGCCGCGTCGGCGACCGGATCGGGGGACTGATCGGCGCCGCACCCGGCCAGGTGGTCGTCACCGACTCGACGTCGGTGAACCTGTTCAAGCTTCTGCACGCCGCCCTCGACCTGCGCCCGGGTCGCATCACGATCCTGACCGAGGCCGAGAACTTCCCGACCGACCGGTACCTGATCGACGCCGTCGCCGCCTCTCGTGGGCTCACGGTGCGGGTGGTGCCGGCCGACGGCATCGACGACGCGCTGACCGACGATGTCGCCTTGCTGTGCCTGACCCACGTCAACTACCGCTCCGGTCGTCGCCACGATCTCGCCCGCATCACCGCCGCCGCCCAGACGGCCGGTGCACTCACGCTGTGGGACCTCGCCCACTCGGTCGGCGCGATGCCGGTGATGCTCGACGACAGCGGCGTCGACTTCGCCGTCGGGTGCAGCTACAAGTTCCTGAACGGCGGGCCGGGCGCACCGGCCTTTGCCTACGTCGCCGCGCGCCACCGGTCGCACGTACGCCAACCGATACCCGGCTGGCTCGGTCACGCCGACCCGTTCTCGATGCGCGACGACTACGAGCCGGCCGACGGGATCGGGCGGATGATCACCGGGACGGCGCCGGTGCTCTCACTCGTCGCTCTCGACGCCGCGCTCGACGCCTTCGACGGCGTCGACCTCGTCGCGGTCCGGGCCAAGTCCGAGGGTCTCGCCGAGCTGTTCGTGCAGCTCGTGGAGACGCGGTGTGGTGACGCCGGCCTGACGCTCGCCTCGCCGCGGCGGCCAGGCGAGCGCGGCAGCCAGGTGAGCTTCGCCCACGACGACGGCTACGGGATCGTGCAGGCGCTCATCGAGCGGTCGGTCGTCGGCGACTATCGCGAACCGTCTATCTGCCGGTTCGGGCTCGCGCCGCTCTACCTCCGCTACGTCGATGTGTGGGACGCCGCCGACCGGTTGGTCGCCGTGCTCGCCAGCGGTGCGCACCTCGACGCCCGCTTCGCGGTGCGCGGTGCTGTCACCTGATGGCCGGCCGGCGCAACGACGGGCGTTCCCTGCTGACGGCGACCGTCAGCTGAACCAGCCGACGACATCGAACAGGACGTGCGTCGAGCCGGCCAAGTTGAAGACGTCGACCGTGCCGTCGGGCCCGAGTGGCACGACCACCAGGTTCGGCACGGTGTCGCCGGCGACCATGTTGAGGTTCGAGGCGGTCGGCCGGTCGTCGCCGTCAGGCCACACGGTGAGGTAGCCGGGGGCGGTCGCCTCGGTGGCGGTCACGTTCATCACCACTGCGGTGGCATCCGCGGGCACGCCGCCCCGGCCGACAACGACGATCGCCGCGGTCTCGCCGGCGCCGAGCGGTGTCGATGCCCGCCCGCCGAGCGCTCCGCGGGTGTCGAGGATGCGCACCGGCGTGGTGCCGACGAACTGGCCGCCGAGCACGGGGATGCGGTCGCTGGCGAAGAGTCCCAGGAGGTCGACGACCACGTGCGCGGTGCCGGAGTGGTTGTAGATGCGCACGGTGCCGTCGGGCCCGAGCCGGGCGATCACCATGTTCGGGCGGGTTTCGCCGGCGACCGCGTTGAGGTTCGAGGCGAGCGGGCGGCCCGCTTCGCTTGGCCACACCGTGAGGTAGGTGGCCGTCGTCGGCTCGGTGATCGTGACGTTCAGGGCCGCGGCCACGGCCGACCCGGTGGCGGCCACCTTGAGGGTGATCGCGGCGTCGGCGCCGACCGGCTGCTTCGTGCCGGCGAGCCGGGTGTCGAGCAGGCGGATGGGGGTGAGCGGCACGAACGCCGACCCCGGCGTCGAGGCCGCCGTGCCGTACCAGGCGGCGACATCGACGACGAGGTTCACCAGCCCGCTGTGGTTGTAGAGCACGACCTGGCCGTTCGTGCCGACGGCGACGGTGACGAGGTTCGGCACGGTCTGGCCGGGGACGACGTTCAGGTTCGACGCCTCGGGACGGGTGGCTCCGGCCGGGTACGCGGTGACGTAGGTGGCGGCCGTCGGGTCGGTAGCGGTCACGTTGAGGACGACGGCGCCGACCCCACTCGGCGGAACGCCACCGGCGCCCACCACGGTGAGCAGGCGCCCCTCGTCGCTGCCCACCTTGCGGCCGCCGGGGTCGCGGGTGTCGAGCAGGCGAGCCGGCGGGAGCGGGTGGAGCTCGCCGGCGGGCGAGCGCACGACGATGGCGTCGGTGAGCGTCGACGCCTTGCCGCCGGTGTTCTGCACGACGATGCTGCGGGTGCCGTCGTCGGCGTTCGCCGCGATCGTCACGTCGGCCACGAGCGAGGTGGTCGACAGGACGGAGATGCCGGTCACCGTGATGCCGGCGCCGAACCCGATCGAGGTCGCCGGCGTGAACCCGGTGCCGACCACCGTGAACGTCGTCGATTGGCCGACGTGGGTGACCGCCGGGGTGACGTCGTCGGCCACCGCGTTGGGCACGAGGGCCGCGGCCCCGGCGGGGGCGATGGCCAGCGAGCCGAGGACGGCGAGCAGCACGGCGGCGGCGGCCGCGACGATGGATCGGCCCGGCGCCCTGGGCTTCCCGGGCTGAGCGGCCGTTCTCATCGCCAGAGCCTACTTCCGCAGGGCGGCGAGCACCTCGGGGTGCAGGTGGCCGTTCGACGACACCGCGCTGCCGCCGTCGGGCCGGGCGTTACCGGCGAGGTCGGTGAACGTGCCGCCTGCCTCTTCGACGATGATCTGTAGCGCGGCGAGGTCCCACACGTTCACGATCGGTTCCATCGCCGC
>JAYUAM010000388.1:0-1796 GCA_043741295.1 Acidimicrobiia bacterium | reverse complement strand
GCCAGACCGACGCCGCCGATCGAGTTCGTCGGCCCACCCGACGCTTCGACCGATCGCCTCCATGGTGCGCGGGTCGAGGTCACCGCGGTCGTGCTCGACGCGCTCACCGCAACCGGCGCGACCGTGGATACCGATCCGGCGGCGCGTCGCGAGGCGAGCCGTGACTGGTGGCCTTTGGCGATGGCGTGGGCGATCGACGACGGCAGCGTCGCGGCCACGGCCTCGGTGGTGGTGCGGCCGCACGATGCCGGCGAGGTGAGTGCGGTGCTCGCCGTGTGCCACGCCGCCGGCGTGCCGGTGACGGCGGCCGGTGGTCGCTCGGGGGTCGGCGGGGCGTCGGTACCGGTGGCCGGCGGCGTGCTGCTCGACCTCACTGCGATGAGCGGCATCGTGGCGATCGACGACGAGAGCCTGACGCTCGAGGTGCTTCCCGGCACCTTCGGGCACGTGCTCGAAGCCGACCTGCGGGCGCGTGGTTACACGCTCGGTCACTGGCCGCAGTCGATCGAGCTGTCGACCGTGGGCGGGTGGCTGGCGTGCCGGTCGGCCGGCCAGTTCTCGACGCGCTACGGCAAGGTCGAACAGATGGTGACTGGGCTCGAGGTCGTGCTCGCCGACGGTCGCGTCGTGCGCACGGGCGGAGCTCCGGCAGCCGCCGTCGGGCCCGATCTCACCCAGCTCTTCGTCGGCTCCGAGGGGACGCTCGGGGTGATCACGCGTGCATGGCTCCGGCTGCACCCCCTCGCGCCGGCAGAACGGTCGGCGGCGTACGCCTTCGCCGACGTGTCGACCGGGTTCGACGTGTGCCGCCGCATCCTGCGGCGCGGGGCCACGCCAGCGGTGCTGCGCCTGTACGACGTGGCCGAGTCGGCGCGCTCTCACGGCACGACCGGCACCGCCAACCTGCTCGTGCTCGACGAGGGTGACGCCGGCCTCGTGGAGGCGACGATGGCGATCGTGGCCGAGGAATGCGCACGGGGACGGGCTATGGCGCTCGACGCCGCGCTCGTCACCGCGTGGCTCGGCCACCGCAACGACGTCTCGGGGCTCGAAGCTCTCACGCGCAAGGGTTACGTCGTCGACACGATGGAGGTCGCCGCGCCGTGGGGCGCGCTCGACGACCTGTACCGCGAGGTTCGCGCCGCGCTGCTCGCCGTGCCGCATGCGCGGGCCGCCACCTGTCACCTGTCCCACAGTTACCTCGACGGCGCGTGCCTCTACTTCACGTTCGCCGCCACTCCCCCGGCCGACGAGCGCGAGGCGACCTACGTCGCGCTGTGGGACGCCGGTCAGCGCGCTGCGCTCGCTCACGGCGCAAACCTGTCGCACCATCACGGCATCGGGCTCAACCGGGCGCGGTTCGTGCACGACGCCCTGGGGCCGGCGTTCGCCGTGCTCGCCGCGGTGAAGGGCGCGCTCGACCCGCAGGGCATCCTCAACCCGGGCAAGCTCGGTCTCGCGCGGGCCGGCACCTCGGGTTCGGATCACGCCCCGGCGTGGCCGTGATCGACGATCGCCGCATCGCCCAGTTCGACCGTGCGGCGCTGCGCGACGGGGTGAGCGTGGCCGCCCTCGGGGCCGTGCCGTTCGGCGTCGTCGCCCAGCTGATCGGGTCCGACGGTGCCTCCGGCTCGGCCGGCGCGTTGCTCGTCACCGCGGTCGTCCTGTCGCTCGTGTTCGGCGCCGGGGTCGCTGCGTGGCGCCAGACCGTCGGCCGGCCGCTCACCCACGCGCTCGTCACCGCGCTCGTCACGTTTGCCGTGGTGCAGGCGGTTGGTATCGTCCGGCGGCTGGTG
>JAYUAM010000387.1:0-1797 GCA_043741295.1 Acidimicrobiia bacterium | reverse complement strand
GCATCGGGCCACGCGTAGAAGAACTCGACGATCGGCAACCGTGCGGCCACCATCTCCACGACCTCGTCGGTGACGAACGGCGCGATGAACGTGCACCCGACCGGCGCACTGGTCAGCGTGCCGAGCTCGTCGAGGTAGGCGGCGATGGTCACCGGGGACTGGCGCCCGATGCCGAGCATGCCGAGTGCTCCTGCGTTCGACACGGCGGCGGCGAGCGGAGGGGTCGCCGCGCCGCTCATGCCCGCCTGCTGGAGCGGAAGCCGACACCCCACGAGCGAGCTCCATTGGTTGCTCGGGGCCGGCGCCATGACCGGCTGAGCCTAGGCGACGACGACCGGCTGTGACCTACGTCGGGCGTCATCGTGCCGTCGGGGCCGGCCGGCCACGCTGCCGGGGGCGCCTCGATGCATCCCTTAGGACCGACGCGTCGAAACTCTGTCACACCCCCTCTCTACGCTGATCCCGTCCCTCTTCCCCGGGATGTTTGATGCGAACGCTCAGGTGCAGCTGCGGTTGCGGTTGTACCTCGTGCCCAACCGGGGAGGTGGTGATCATGACGACGACGCTCGACCGGCCGGTGACGTCGGCCGCGGCTCCGCCTCCGGCTCCGCTTCGTGATGCGGCCCGTCTGATCCTTCGCATCGTTGCTGGGTTGCTGGCGGTCGACCTCTCGGTGGCGGCGCGTGGGGTGGTCGAGGCCGTCCTCGCCGATGTCGCTCAGGTACGCCGGTGGCTCGACGGTGTCGAGCTGCGGGCTGTGGGCCGGCTCGCACAGCTTGCCGAAGCGACTCCCTCGATCTTTCCGGAACAGATCGTCGCGGCGGCGACGCGGTCCGATCTCCGCCACGGCGCGCGGGTGGTCGAGCGCGCGGCTACCGCCACGCAGTTCAAGGCGGTGGCCCAAGGGGTCGGCGACGGTGTCGTGTCGGGCGCCCACCTCGACGTACTCACGGGTGCGTTGGCCGGTCTCGAGCGTCGCCTCCGTCCTGCGCTCACCGAAGGTGACGGGCGCCTCGCCGAGATCGCCGCCCGTACTACCCCGGCCGGATTCCGTCAGGCCGTGCAGGACGACGTCCGCCGCATCGAGGCCGACGACGGCGTCTCGCGTCTCGCTCGTCAGAAGCGTCTCGTCGGGCTGCGGTCCTGGCTCGACAAGGCATCGGGCATGATCCGCGTGTCTGGTCAGTTCGACCCCGAGACCGGACTGACGCTCATCGCCCGCCTCGAAAACACGGTCGAGACCCTGTTCCACGGTGCGACGCCGGAGCACTGCCCCTTGGACCCGGGGCTGCGCAACGATTTCCTCCGCGCCCACGCCCTGCTCGCCCTCATCGGGCGACATCCCGCCTCAGTCGCAAGCGCGTGTTCCGCTGCGCGCGAAGGCGCAGGTTCTACCCCTGCTCCGGAAACGCACGCGAGCGCCGACGGGTCGCGCTCACGGCAGGCGGCTGGCGGCTGCCCGACCGGGCCAGCACCGGCCCGGACCGGGCATCGCTCAGGCGACGCCGACATGGCCGTCATGGGTGGCCGCGCCGAGGTTCTGGTGCTCGTCGACTACGAGACCCTCATGCTCGGCCGACATCCGACGAGCCGTGTGGAGACCGATGTGTCCGGCCTCCACCTGCCGGTCGAAACGATCCGGCGAATGACGTGCCTGGCCGACATCGTCCCGGTGCTCCTCGACGGGCGCGGGGTCGTTCTCAAGCTCGGTCGCACCGTGCGGCTTGCCAACCGCGCCCAGCGTCGTGCGCTGCGGACGATGTACGACTCGTGCGCGATCGACGGGTGCGAGGTCGC
>JAYUAM010000386.1:0-1800 GCA_043741295.1 Acidimicrobiia bacterium | reverse complement strand
ACCCGCACGACCTCGAGCAGTGGCGTTCGGCGATCCGCCCGAACACGCGGCTCTTCTTCGGCGAGACGCTCGCCAACCCGAAGAACGACGTGTTCGACATCGAGGGTGTGTCGAAGGTCGGTCACGACAACGGCATCCCGCTGATGGTCGACAACACCGTCCCGACGCCGTACCTCATGCGGCCGATCGAGTGGGGCGCCGACATCGTGGTGCACTCGCTGACCAAGTTCCTCGGTGGCCACGGCAACTCGATCGGCGGGGCGATCGTCGACGGCGGCACGTTCGACTACGGCGCGTCTGGTCGCTTCCCGAACTTCACCGAGCCCGACCCGAGCTACCACGGCCTGGCCTACTGGCCGGCGCTCGGGCACGGGGCGTTCATCCTGAAGGCCCGCGTGCAGGGCCTGCGCGACACCGGTGGAGCGATGTCGCCGTTCAACGCGTTCCTGATCCTGCAGGGCATCGAGACGCTCAGCCTGCGCATGGAGCGCCACTTCGCCAACGCCGACAAGGTCGCCCAGTACCTCGTCGGGCGCGACGAGGTGGAGGACGTGTTCTACGCCGGCCTGCCCACGTCACCGTGGCACGAACGGGCGAAGAAGTACGGGCGTGGCCTGGGCTACGGCTCGGTGCTCGGCTTCGTGATCAAGGGTGGGCGCGACGCCGGCCAGCGGTTCGTCGAAGCGCTGGAGCTGCACAGCCACGTGGCGAACATCGGTGATGTGCGCAGCCTGGTGATCCAGCCGTCATCGACGACGCACAGCCAGCTCACCGAGGACGAGCAGTTGAAGAGCGGCGTGCACCCGGGGCTCGTGCGTCTCTCGGTCGGCCTGGAGTCGATCGACGACATCCTTGCCGACCTCGACGCCGGATTCCGCGCCGCCAAGGGCTGACGCCGGCCGATTGCTGCGGCCGGCCCGGGGTAGCCCGGGCCGCGCTCAGCCGGCGCGTCGCCGGCTCAGTCCTTCAACCAACCCGACCAATGACGTACCGGAACCGGCAGCCCGACGGCGTCGGGCGGCAGCGCTTCGATGACGATCGGCCACTGGTCGACCTGACCGCGGGCGTAGGCGGTGACGCTGCGAGGGCCGGAACCGCCGGCGGCGGCCGAGCCGACCGGGACGAGCGAGGTCGGCATTAGCCCGAGCGGGTCCGACGACCCGGCGGGGACCATCGCCGGCTCAGGCAGTGGGGGCGGGGGTGGGATCGTCGCCGCGGGAGGCGTCGTCACGGTGGCCGGCATCGCAGGAGCGTCGGGTGTCGGGTCCGCCGACGGGGCGGCGGCGAACGGATCGTGCACCGACGTCGTCGGCGCGAGCGGCACGGCCCACGTCGGCGGCTCGGCGGCGGCCGCTTCGGCATGGGCGAGGTCGAGGTCTTCGAGCCGGCGCAGGTCGTCGTGGAACGTCGGGGTGTCGTCGAGCAGCGTCGGGAGAGCCGCTACGGGAACCGGGACCGTCTGATCCACGATCGGCTCGGGCTCGGGCACGGACGCGTCGGTGACGGAAACGGCCTCGGGCCCGTCCGTGACGGCCTCGGCCGCGACGGTCTCGAACCAGGCGCTCGTGGCCGTCGACTCGGGCTCGTCGGCCGCTAGCGACACGACCGGATCGGGATCAAGACTCGGCCTGAGCGCGTCCGCTCCAGGCTCGGTCGGGCGGAACAGCTCGAGCCAGACCGAATCCGCGGATTCCGGTGTCGTTGGTGTCTCGACGGCCTCGCTCGCCGGCGGCTCGATCGACACAGCCGGTTCGATCGGTGCGTCGAGCGCGAACGTGTCGGTGAGCGCGACCGGCTCGG
>JAYUAM010000385.1:0-4471 GCA_043741295.1 Acidimicrobiia bacterium | reverse complement strand
CGGCACGTCCTTCCAAGGGATCTCGCGGTCGACGCGCACGTCGCCGGGAAGACCCAGGACGCGCTCGCCGAGGATGTTGCGCATGATCTCCGATGTGCCACCCTCGATCGAGTTGGCCCGGCTGCGCAGGAACGCCTTCTGCAGCGTGTCCGAACCCATGGCGATCTCGGGACGCGCCATCTCGTAGCTGCCGTAGAGCATCCCATCAGCGCCGAGCAGTTCGACGACGAACTCGAAGATCTGCTTGTGCAGCTCGGCCATGTGCAGCTTGGCGATCGAACCCTCCGGGCCCGGCGTGCCCATCTTGCGGTTCTGCGACGCACGGATGTTGGTGAGGCGCAGGATCTCGGCCTGGCTCCACAGGCGCATGAGGTGATCGCGGGCAACCGGGGTGCGGCGCTCGGCGGGCAGGCTCTCCCACACCTTCAGCGCCTCGCGGATCGGGCCCGAGCCCTTCGGCGGGATCGATCCACCGATCGAGACGCGCTCGTTCATCAGCGTGGTGAGCGACACGCGCCAGCCGTCGCCCGGGTTGCCGAGGCGCTCGGCATCGGCGATGCGGGTGTCGGTGAAGTAGACCTCGTTGAACTCGGCCTCGCCGGTCATCTGGCGAAGCGGACGCACCTCGACGCCGGGCGCGTGCATGTCGACCACGAACGCGGTGATGCCGGCGTGCTTCACCGCCTCGGCGTCGGAGCGCAGGATGAGCAGGCCGAAGCGCGACACATGGGCAAGGGTGGTCCACACCTTCTGCCCGTTCACGATCCACTCGTCACCGTCACGCACCGCCTTCGACGACAACCCGGCCACGTCGGAACCGGCGCCCGGCTCGCTGAACAGCTGGCACCAGACCTCTTCGCCGGTGAACAGCGGACGGAGGTAGCGCTCCTTCTGGGCCTCGCTCCCCCACACGGCCACCGTCGGGCCGCACATCCCGTGCCCGATCGGGTTGCGCATGACCGGGTTCGGTCCGCCGGCGGCGTAGATCCGCTCGTTGATCGTCTTCTGCAGGCGCGGCGAAAGGTCGAGGCCGCCGTGGCCGACCGGGAAGTGGACCCAAGCCAGGCCCTTGTCGAACTGCGCGCCGAGGAACGCCGCCGGCTTGGTGGTCGCCGGTGGGAACTCGGCGAGGAGGGCGTCGACCAGGTCCGAGACCTGGTGGTCCTCGGCCTGCTGATCGGCGGAACGGTTGGTTTCGACGACGCTCATCTCGCGATTGACCTCCGGGTCAAGTGGTGCCCGCACAGTATCGGCCGGCCGTACCGGCGACACAAGCGGCACCCGTCGGCGTCGACTTCTGCGACGCAACGCGCTTGTACTGCTCCCGCTGTTGAGCTACGATGTAGCACATGAAGACGGTCGGCGTTCGGGCCCTAAAGCAGAACGCATCTGCCGTGGTCGCGAGCGCCTCGGCCGGCGAAGTCGTAACGATCACCGATCGTGGCCGACCGGTTGCCCAGCTCGTACCGGTACCGTCGAGCCGTCTCGAAGCACTCGTCGCCGCTCAGCGAGCGCGGCCCGCGAAGCGCTCGCTGCGCGACCTCGGCGATCCACCCGGACGGGAGCGCGACCAGCCCAGGCTGTCGACCGTTCTCACCGAGATGCGTGACGAGGAACGCTTCTAGCGTGACGTACTACCTCGACACCTCGGCGGCGGTGAAGCTGGTGCTCGAGGAGCCCGAATCCCGCGCCCTCAGCACGTGGGCTGCCGACCACGCCGACGACGTCGTCTCGAGTGATCTCCTCCGCACCGAGTTGCTGCGCGCGACGCGACGGGGGGCGCCCGAGCACATGTCGCGAGCCCGCGCCGTGCTCGACTCGATCACGATCGTCGGCCTGCCTCTGGACACCTTCGAGCACGCGGCAGAACTCGTGCCAGCTCTGCTGCGGGGCCTCGATGCATTGCACCTCGCCGCCGCTCTCGAGCTCGGCGATGAGCTCGACGGAATCGTCACCTACGACGAACGACTGTCGGCCGCCGCAACGCTTCACGGCGTCACGGTGATCGCACCGGCCTGACGAGCACCCTCCTGCGCGAACGCTCGCGCCAACCACCTCGGTGCCGGCAATGCGCCGCTACTCGGCGTCACCGTCGTCGGTTGGCACCGCGTCGAAGCCGGCGGCGGCGAGGCGTTCGAGGAGCCGATCGCGGATCGACACGCCAGGTTCGCGGGCTTTGTCGCCCGTGGCGCGCCAACCGTGACGGCTGGAGTAGAGAAGCGGCGGCTCCTTCAACCGGCCCGTGCCGAACTCGGTCACCCGGGCGAAGAACAGCTCGTGGTCCATCGCCCCGAGCGGTCCGGACGTTCCGGCGGCCGCGCCGAGGCGCTCGAACGTCTCGCACCGCATCCAGGCGATGGCGTTGCGCACGATGGGCAGCCCGTCGGCCAGCGGCTCGAGGTACTCCTCGGCGAGGTAGCGGAACCGTCGACCCGGGTAGGAGAAGTACTGGCCGGCATCCACCTGGTCGGCGGCGAGCACCGACACCGAGAACTGCCCGGCCGCCACCATCAGCGGGTAGGTGTCGTGCTTCGGCGAGACCGATGCCATCACGATCGGCTCCTCGAAGCTCACCTGCGTCACCCAGTGCGAGCAGTAGGCACGGGTCACGCCGTCGTGCGTGGCCCCGACCACCTGGACGCCCTTTATCATCTGTCCCAGGCTGCGCTTCAACGCCGCGTCGATCACGGCGCAAGCCTGGCAGACGGCCGGGCCGCGCATACGGTGGAGCGAATGGACCCCGGTGAACGTTTCGCGGCGCTGCTCGCCGGCCCGGCCGCAACGCTGCCGCTGGACGAGGCGGCGTTGTGCATCGCCGCTCACGCCCGCCCGGGGCTCGACATCGACGGCTACCTCGGCCGACTCGACGACCTCGCTGCGGCGTGCCGCAACCCGACGCTCGACGGGCTGGTCTCGATCCTGTTCGGACGCAACGGGTTCCGCGGCAACGTGGACGACTACTACGACCCCGACAACTCGATGGTCGACCAGGTCATCGACCGGCGGCGCGGCATCCCGATCACCATCGCCCTCGTGGGCATGGAGGTCGGCCGCCGCGCCGGCGTACCGCTCGACGGCGTCGGGATGCCCGGCCACTTCCTGCTGCGCGACAAGGTGGACCGCTCGGTGTTCGTCGACCCGTTCGACGGCGGGCGCCTGCTCGACGCGGGCGGTTGCCGGCGCGTCTTCGAGCAGGTGGCCGGCGGACGCGTCGGCTGGCACGAGGACCACCTCGAGCCGATCAGCCGACCGGCGATCATCGAGCGGGTGCTCGCCAACCTGAAGCAGGTCTACGGCCAGACACAGGATGTGGCGCAGCTGCGATGGGTGGGACGGCTGCGTCTCGCCTGCCCGAACGTCGACCAGGCCGCCGAGCACGACGAGCTGGCGCGCCTGTCGGCTCCGATGAACTGAACTGAACGGGGTGGGGCCCGGTCGGTAACGTGCGCTCATGTACCCCGGTCACTACGCGTTGGCGAACCCCGACAGGCCGGCGATCATCCAGGCGGCGACGGGTGAGGTCACGACCTTCGCCGAGCTGGACGCCGCGGCCAACCGCCTCGCCCGCGTGTTCCACGAGCTCGGCCTGCGACCGGGCGACCACGTCGCACTCTGCATGGAGAACCACCCGCGCTACCTGGAGGTCGTGTGGGGCTGCCACTACGCGGGGCTGATCTACACCGCGTGCTCGTCTCGGCTGACGTCGGCCGAACTCGCCTACATCCTGAACGACTGCGAGGCGCAGGCGTTCGTCACCTCGCGCTACAAGGCCGAACAGGCGGCCGAGATCGTGGCCGACACACCCGGTGTCCGGCTGCGGTTGATGCTCGACGGCACGATCGACGGCCACGAGAGCTACGAGGCCACCGTGGCAGCCCGCTCGGCCGAACCGCTCCCCGACCGTGTGGCCGGCACCGACATGCTGTACTCGTCGGGCACGACGGGCCGACCCAAGGGGGTCGCCTCGTCGTGGAAGCCGGTGCCGCTCGCCGAGGCCCGCATCGGTGTGGCCAACCTGCTGCAGCTGCTGTTCGCCTTCACCCAAGAGTCGGTCTACCTCTCCCCTGCGCCGCTCTACCACGCCGCACCGTTGCGCTTCTGCCTCTCGGCCAACGCCCTCGGCGGCACGGTCGTGGTGATGGACCACTTCGATCCCGAGCAGCTGCTGGCCACGCTCGTGCGCTACCGGGCCACCCATTCGCAGTTCGTGCCCACCATGTTCGTGCGCATGCTGAAGCTCGATCCCGCCGTGCGTCAGCGCTACGACGTGTCGTCGCTGCGCGTCGCGGTGCATGCCGCTGCACCGTGCCCGGTGCAGGTGAAGCAGGAGATGATCGCGTGGTGGGGTCCGGTGGTGCACGAGTACTACGCCGGCACCGAGGGCAACGGGTTCGTGTACTGCAACAGTGAGATGTGGCTCGCTCACCCCGGCACGGTCGGCATGCCGATCAACTGCAAGCTGCACATCTGC
>JAYUAM010000384.1:0-1805 GCA_043741295.1 Acidimicrobiia bacterium | reverse complement strand
GCCGGCAGTCGCGCCGACGACGCTCGCGCCCCCGACTGCCCCGACCATTGCGGTCGCCGAGCCGCCGCCGTCCACCATCCCGGTCGTGATCGACGAGGACGTCGCCGCGCTTGCCGAGGGGAACGGTGCACGGATCGCCATCGTCGTCGACGACGCCGGCGGGGTCGAGGGCGATCTGGCCGGCTACCTCGCCCTACCGATGCCGGTCACGATCTCGGTCATCCCGTCGTTCGCCCATGCGACCGACGTCGCCGAACGGACGCACGCCGTCGGCAAGGAGGTGCTGCTCCACCTGCCGCTCGCCAACAAGGCGGGCCAGGGTGACGGTGTCACCCGGCTGAACGGTACCGAGACGGCCGATGTCGTCGACCGGTTCGTCCAGTCGGCCGTCGACCGCGTGCCCTACGCGGTGGGCGCGAACAATCACGAAGGCCCGTACGGATCCGCACAGCCGACGTTGATGCGGGAACTGCTCACCTCGCTCCAGCGGCGCGGTCTGTTCTTCATGGACAGCGTCACCTCGCAGCGCAGCGTCGGTTACGCCGTGGAGGCCGAGCTCGCCATGGAGCCGCGGGTGAACAACCAGTTCCTCGATCACGACGAGACCGACGAGAACTCGCGAGCCGCCCTGATCCACCTTGCCCTTCTAGCGGCCAGGAGCGGCACGGGCATCGGCATCTGCCACGTGTTCCACCCGTACGCGCTGCACGCCCTGCAGGCGATCGGCGCCCAGCTGCAGGCGAAGGGCTACACCTTCACCGTGCTCTCGCAGGTCACCAACCGCCTCCAGGGCGGGCTCGACGCAGGGATGCGGGCCCACATCCCTGCCGGCTGACGATCACCCGGCCGTGCCGGCGCCGGGCGTCGGGTCACCGGTCGACGGGGGGTCGGCCGGGTTCGGCGTATCGCCGGCGAGCAGGCGGTAGAGCTGGCGGCGCGTGTCCTCCAGGATCTTCTTGGCCTGCTCCACATGGGTGCGGTCGCCGACGTGGGCGACCTGCATCACGGCGGCGCCGACGGTCATCGCCAGGTCCCGCAGTTCGCCGAGGTGGGCATCGCCGCGGTTGGCGATCTCCCACGGCGCCGGACCGTCACCGGCCTGACCGGCGACCGTGCGCCCGGCCTCGGTGAGCGAGAAGACGCGCTTGCCGTCGTCCTGGCCGGCCGACACCAGACCCTCGTCCTCGAGCTGCTGCAGCGTCGGGTAGACCGAGCCGGGGCTCGGCTTCCACATGCCGCCGCTGCGGTCGTGCAGCTCGCCGATGATCTGGTAGCCGTGCATCGGCTGCTCGCCGAGGAGGGCGATGATCGCCGCCCGCACGTCACCGCGGCCCACCCGGGCGCCGCGCCGGAACGGGCCACCGCCGAACGGCCCGCCCGCGAACGGACCGCCCATCCACGGGCCGGCGCCCATGCCACCGGGCCCGGGGGGACCCATGCGGCGGCCGCGCGGGCCACCCGGCCCGGGACCCCAGCCGGCGTTCGGGCCGAAGCCCTCGGGGCCCGGCCCCCGTCGCGGGCCTCGGCCACGGCGGCCGGCCCACTCTTCGTTCGGTTCGTGTTCGTGTTCGTGTCTCAAGTTTCGTTCCTTCTGGGAGGTGACGGCTCCGGATCGACCCGTCGTGATGCAGTCACGATATATCGGGATACGTCGACCGACACCGTGACCTGCGTCACGTCAGACTCAGCAGCCCGTCAGGCGGCCCGGTCAGACGGGCCCGGCCAGGCGCGCCCGGTCAGGCGCGCCCGGTCAGGCGGGCCTGGTCAGGCGGCGGCGACGGCCGACGCGAGGATCTCGACCATGC
>JAYUAM010000383.1:0-1805 GCA_043741295.1 Acidimicrobiia bacterium | reverse complement strand
ACGGCATGTGGAGGCTCGGTCGGCCGAGGTCAGCCGGCTCACGCCGACGGGCCTTTGCGATGGGATGTCAGGGCGACGTCGCGGCTGGACGCAGGATGTGGCAGATGTCGTGGGCCGTGCAGTCGGCGGGGTCGAGTGTGCGGCCACGATCGAGGAGTTGGTGTAGCTCGGCGCGGAGCGCGGTGAGCTGGTCGAGACGTTGTTGAACGTCTGCGAGTTTGGCGGCGAGGAGCTCGTTGACGTGGCTGCATGGGGTGGTGCCGTCGTCGCGAAGGTGGATCACGCTGGCGATCTCGGCGAGCGTGAGCCCGGCGGTTTGGGCGTTGCGGATGAACTCGAGCCGGGCACGGTCGGCGTCGGTGTAGGTCCGGTACCCGTTCGCGCTTCGGGTTGGTTCGGGGAGCAGCCCGCGTGCTTCGTAGAAGCGGATGGTCCGAGTCGGGTGACCGGAGATGTCGGCGAGCTCCCCGATGCGCACGTGTCACACCCTACCCCTTGACCTTCCCCCATGATGGAAGGTTTACGGTGGTGGTATGGATCTCGACGCATCCAAGGAGTGCTGCGCGCCGACGCGTCACCGGTCCGGCTCGGGCTTGGGCGTCCTTGCGGGCGTTGGCGCGCTCGTCGTGTGCTGCGCCTTGCCGTCACTGCTGGCGAGCGGCGCGTTGGCGGCGGTCGCCGGCTGGAGCTTGGGTGTATGGGCGGCGATTGTCGTTGTCGTGCTGTCTATCGCCGTGTGGTGGTCTCGTCGCCGACACCTGGGTCACCATCGAGTGATGATCGAGGCGACGCCGCTGTTGCACGGCGACACCACCCCGAGACAAGCGGCCCCGGCGGAAGGCGTCGAATGAGCGAGTGCTGCACTCCCATCGGCGAGGGCAGGGCGACGTGTCCGAGGTGTGGTGTGGCCGGTTTGGTGGTCGGCGCCGAACCGGTCCGAGCGCACCGCCCGACCGCCGCCGACGGTTCGTGGCGGTACTGCCCGAACGCGGGGTGCGAGGCGGTGTTCTTCCTCGGCGACGACGTGGTCGACGACCATGAAGTGGTCTGCCAGGTCGGCGCCAAAGCGCTCGCGAAACCGATCCCGGTGTGTTTCTGCTTCGCGCACACCGTCGAAGAGATCCGCGCCGATGTCGCCGGGCACGATGGGTCGAGCACGATCAAGAAGGCGGTGAAAGCCGCCGTCGCGGGCGGGCTGTGCGCGTGCGAGCATCTCAACCCGTCTCGGGACTGCTGCTTACCAGCGGTGCATCGCGCCGTGAGCGCCGCCCGGCAACGGCTCGGCGAGCGGGTCGCTGGTGGGTAGCGTCTCGTTGTCGCTCGTCGCGGTCACGGGCGCCTTGTCGGTGTTGAACCCGTGCGGGTTCCCGTTGTTGCCGGCGTTCTTGTCGTTCTACGTCGGCACCGACGACACCCGCCTCCCGTCGGCAGGGACACGGGTGGCGCAGGGTCTGCAGGTCGGGTTGCTCGTCACCGCCGGGTTTCTTGGTGTGTTCACCGTGATCGGGCTCCCCATCTCGCTGGGCGCGAACGCGGTCGCTCGGGTGATCCCGTGGGTCGGTCTGGGCGTCGGTGGGCTCCTGGTCGTCGTCGGGGCTGCCGCGTTCGCCGGTAAGACGGTGCGACTCGCCCACGTTCCGGGCGCGCACCGCGATGGCCGCTCGCGTGCGGCGGTGATCGCGTTCGGTGCCGGGTACGGGCTCGCCTCGCTCGGGTGCACCCTGCCGCTGTTCTTGACCCTGATCGCGGCGTCGCTCACCGCCGACGGCACCACATCATCGGTGATCGTGTTCGCCGCCTTCGGT
>JAYUAM010000382.1:0-1809 GCA_043741295.1 Acidimicrobiia bacterium | reverse complement strand
CGAGGATCTCGCGGAGCGGGCCGAGCAGGAAGCGCAGGAGGTCGACGGAATGCGTGCCGTTGTCCATCAGCACGCCCCCACCACTCACCTCGGGGTCGCTGTTCCACCGCGTCGACATGTCGACGCGCGAGGTGAACGCGTTCTCCACGAGTCGGATGTCGCCGAGCTTGCCGTTCGTCATCAGCTCTCCGGCGGCGACGATGTCGGCGCAGTAGCGGAACTTGGTCGGCATCCCGAGGACGATGCCGTCGGTCGCCGCCTGGGCGACCATCGCCTCGGCCTCAGCACGATGGAGCGCCAATGGCTTCTCGCAGAGCACGTGCACGCCACGGCGACCGAAGTCGGCCGCCAGCGCGGCGTGCGTGGCGGGCGGGGTGCACACGACGACGGCGTCGAGTGAGCCGGCGAGGGCGTCGGCCATCGCTGCGGCCGACTCGAACGCGGGGACGCCGAGCGGGCCGGCCATCGCTTCGGCGGCGTCGGTGCGCACGTCGGCGACGCCGGCGGCCACGGCCGGCACGGCGAAGGCGCCGCCGAGGATCTCGGCGTAGGCCTTGGCGATGCCACCGGCGCCGACGATGCCGAGGCGCACTGGCGCGACGGCCGAACCGGCGGCGTTGGCCGCGCTCGTCGGGCCGCTCATCGGGAGGCTCATCGGGACGCAGCGAGCTTCGTGGCCGCCTCGGTGATCGAGGTCGCCAGGAAGTCGATGTGGGCGTCGGTCATCTTCTCGTTCCACGGGAACACGAGCACCTGGTCGAGCCCGGCGAACGTGCCCGGGAAGAGCTCGGCCGAGTAGTCCACGGCGGAGGGCTGGGCGAGCGTGAACGGCCAGCGGCTCCTACCGAACGTGACCTGGTCGGCGAACACCTTGCAACGGAACGCCGGCTTGTTCACGTAGCGCGGCGCGGCGGCGATGTCGTAGAACTTCAGCTCGGCGGCGAGGGCGCCGGGACCACCGGGGATCATCGCGTCGTCGACGCGCAGGCCGTAGCGCCAGAACACGTGCACGTCCTCGGGATGGTGCTCCGGAAGACCGAGTCCGGGCACGCCGGCGAGCGCCTCGTTGAGCCGGGCGGCGTTCTCGACGCGCACCTTCACGTGGCTTGGCAGCTTGGGCAGCTGGGCGAGCAACACGGCCGACTGCAGTTCCGTTGTGCGGTAGTTGAGGGCGATGAACTCGTGGTCGGGGTTCGCCTCGCCGTACGGCCAGGCCTTGTTCACGAACGTGCGCATGCGGCGCGCCATCGCCGCGTCGTTGGTGACGACGAAGCCACCCTCGCCCGACGTGATGTGCTTGCCCTGCTGCGCCGAGAAGCAGCCGATCGTGCCCATCGTGCCGACGTAGCGACCGCGCGACTGCGCGAGGTAGGCCTGGGCGGCATCCTCGATCACTGGGATGGCGTGCTTGGCGGCAAGGGCGAGGATGTCGTCCATCTGGCAGGGGTTGCCGAAGATGTGCGTGACGATGATCGCCTTCGTGCGGCTCGTGATGCGGGCGGCGATCGTCTCGGCGGTGACGTTCATCGAGACGGGGTCGACGTCGCAGAAGACCGGGATGGCGCCCTGGTAGAGGATCGGGGTGAGCGCGCCCATGTCGGTGATGGAGGTCGTGATGATCTCATCCCCAGGCTCGGGGTCGATGCCGGCCACGGCGACGTGCACGGCCGCCGAACCCGACGAGCAGGACACGACATGCTCGACGCCGATGAGCTCGGCGATCGCCGAGTCGAAGCGCTTCGTGAAGGCGCCCTTCGTGGCGGTGAGCGTGCCGCTGGCGAGCACCTCGGTGAGGGCAGCGATCTCGTC
>JAYUAM010000381.1:0-1812 GCA_043741295.1 Acidimicrobiia bacterium | reverse complement strand
GCACGTGGACGACGTCGATGCCGCGGTGGTAGCTCGCCGCCGCGAACCCGGCGACGTCGGTGACGATGCCGCCGCCGACGGCCACGACGCAGTCGGCGCGGTTCATCCCCCAGGCGGCGAACCCTCGGCACAGATCTTCGACGGTGGACAGCCGCTTGTGGGCCTCGCCCTCGCCGATCGTGAACACGCGGTGCTCACGACCCGGATCGACCGTCACCGGGATCGAGGCCTGGGTGACGACGGCTACCCGTTTCGCGCGGGCCGGCACGAGCGTGGCGAGTTGGGCAAGCGCGCCCGGGCCGACGAGCACCGGATACGCCCGCCCGGCGACCGGGACGTCGACCGTCGTGATCCCGCCAACCGGGACGTCGACGCTGGGCAGGTCAGAGCGCGGCACGGAAGCTCTCGGCGTTGCGGACGAACTCGCCGACCGAGTCGCCGCCGAACTTGCGCTGCGCCTCAGCCGCGAGCACGAGCGCGACCATCGTCTCGGCGACAACGCCCATCGCCGGTACCGCAGTGACGTCGGTGCGCTCCTTGAACGACACCGTCGCTTCCTTGGTGACGACGTCGACCGTCTTGAGCGTCGGCCGGTTCAGCGTGGCCAGCGGCTTCATCGCCGCCCGCACGACGAGCACGTCACCGGTGGACATGCCGCCCTCGGTGCCGCCGGCGAGCGCGCTCTCGCGGCGATAGACGCCGGCTGCCTCGTCCCAAGAGATCGGGTCGTGGGCGTCGCTCCCCCGCCGTCCGGCGACGTCGAAGCCGTCGCCGATCTCGACACCCTTCACGGCCTGGATGCTCATCACCGCCTGGGCGAGCATGGCATCGAGCTTGCGGTCCCAGTGCACGTGGCTGCCGAGGCCGACGGGCACGCCGTAGGCGAGGACCTCGATGATGCCGCCGAGCGAATCGCCGTCCTTCGCCGCCGCCTGGATCTCGGCGATCATCGCCTCCTCAGCCGCCTTGTCGAAGCAGCGCACGGGCGACTCGTCGACGGTTGCGAGGTCAGCGAGCGTGGGGCGCTCGGTGGCCTTGCTGCGGGCAGCCCCCATCTGCAGCACGTGCGACAGGATCTCGACGCCGATCGTGCCGAGCAGCAGCTTCGCGAGCGCGCCGGCCGCGACGCGGGCCGCGGTCTCGCGGGCGCTCGCCCGCTCGAGCACGTCGCGGGCGTCGGTGAAGCCGTACTTCTGCATGCCGGCGAGGTCGGCGTGGCCGGGCCGCACCTGGGTGAGCGGGTCGGCCGTGTGCCCCGGTGCGGGCGACATCTCGGCATGCCACTTGTCGGAGCGGAACCACTCGGTGTTCTTGATCTCGATCGCCACCGGCGAGCCGAGCGTGCGGCCGTGGCGGACGCCGCCGACGAGGGTGAGCTCGTCGACCTCGAACCGCTGGCGCGGGCCTCGGCCGTAGCCGAGGCGGCGGCGGGCGAGCTCGGCCTGGATGTCCTCCACCGTCACCGGCAACCCGGCCGGCAGCCCCTCGACGATGACGACGAGCGCCTGGCCGTGGGATTCGCCGGCGGTCAGGTAGCGGAGCACCCAGGGATTCTAGTTTGACCCTGCTCGCTCCCGCTCGCTGTTCACACCGTGCTCGCCGGTCGAGCTCAGTACGTATGAACAATGCATGCAGATAATGTTAGTGTGCATGCATGGCGATGCTGCTGCAGATCAGAAACGTGCCCGAGGAGACCCATCGGACGTTGAAGGCGCGTGCGGCGGCCCGCGGCACATCGCTCAACTCGTACCTGCTCGAGCTCGTCGCCCGCGAGGCGGCCCGGCCCTCGGTTGCCGAGGTCCTGGAGCGAGC
>JAYUAM010000380.1:0-1815 GCA_043741295.1 Acidimicrobiia bacterium | reverse complement strand
CGGTGCGTCGGTGACGACGGGCGCGACCGCGCCGCACGATCGACCCGAGTGCGTCGGCCGAACCGGGTGACGCTGCGGCACCTCGCAACGCGCGGGTGACGAGATCGTCGAGGTCGTCGGGGTTCACGAGACACCGTCCCGGTCATCTGCGAGCTTCGTAGCAAGGGTGGCCATCGCGCGGGACGTGTGCGTCTTCACCGAGCCGGCGCTGATGCCGAGGGCGGCGGCCACCTCGTGCTCGCTGCACCCGCCGTAGTACCGAAGCAGCACGCACTCGCGCTGGCGGCGCGGCAACGCCCGCACCGCGACCGTCACCTGGCGGCGGCGGCCGCCGCTACTGAGGTCGGCGACCTCGTCCGCCGCCGGCGAGGCAACGTGCGCTTCGTCGCTGTGCGCGGCAATGTAGCGGCGGGCGACGATGCGCCGCCGGATGCCACTGCGCGCCAGATTGAGCACCGTCGCCCGCAGGTAGCCGAGCGCCCGTTCCGGATCGCGCAGCGTGCCCCACGAGGCGTACAGCCGCACGAACGCCTCCTGCACGATCTCTTCGGCTTCGACCCGGCGGTCGACCACCAGGCTCGCCAGCCCGACGAGCGGGCGGTAGTGGGCGCGGTACAGCTCGGCGACCTGGGCGTCGGGCGACGTCGGGGCGAGCGCGATCTCGACCGGGTCCGGCTCCACAGCGCCAGCCTTCCAGGGCGCGGCGCCCACGTAGGTCGTGATCGACATCGCGTCGTAGACGCCGAGGACCCCGATCCGGTTGACGCGCCCGGCCGACGGCCTACAGCCTGGCGATGATCTGGTCGGCGATCTCGGACGTCGAACCGGACGACGGGGCATTGCACGCGGCGCGGATGCGATCGGCGGCCGCCGACTCGCCGAGGAAGTCGAGCATCAAAGCCGCCGACAGGATCGCCGCGGTGGGGTTCGCCTTGCCGGTACCGACGATGTCTGGTGCGGAGCCGTGCACGGGTTCGAACATCGACGGCCCGGTGCGCGCCGGGTTGAGGTTCGCCGACGAGGCGAGGCCGATCCCGCCCGACACCGCGCCGCCGAGGTCGGTGAGGATGTCGCCGAACAGGTTGTCGGTGACGACCACGTCGTAGCGCTGCGGGTCCTGCACGAAGTAGATGCACGCCGCGTCCACGTGGTTGTAGGCGGTGCCGACGCCGGGGTAGTCGGCGGCCACGGCGTCGAACGCCCGCTGCCAGAGGTCGCCGGCGAAGGTGAGCACGTTCGTCTTGTGCACGAGCGTCACATGCTTGCGCCCGTCCCGCTTCACAGCGAGGTCGAAGGCGTAACGGATCGCCCGCTCGGCGCCCATGCGCGTGTTCACCGAGCCCTGCGTGGCGACCTCGTGCGGCGTGCCCTTGCGGAGCACTCCACCCTCGCCCACGTACGGCCCTTCGGTGTTCTCGCGGATCACCACGAAGTCGTGCGGCTCGGTGTGGCCGGGCGCGGTGCCGATGAACGGACGCTGGTTCACGAACAGGTCGAGCTCGAAGCGCATCTTGAGCAGCAGGCCGCGCTCGATCACGCCCGGCGGAACGGCCGGGGTGCCGACGGCGCCGAGCAGGATGGCATCGAAGTTGCGCAGCTCGGCGAGCACGTCATCGGGCAGGATCGTGCCGTCGCGCAGGTAGCGCGCCCCGCCCAGATCGAACTCGGTGGTCGCGAGTGCGACGCCAGCGGCGTGGACGACCCGGAGGGCCTCGGTGGTCACTTCGGGGCCGATCCCGTCGCCCCCGATGACTGCGATCTTGTGCGTCATAGGGCCCCAAGTCTGCATTCGGGCTCGTGCCGCGGCCCAATCCC
>JAYUAM010000379.1:0-4497 GCA_043741295.1 Acidimicrobiia bacterium | reverse complement strand
AGCCGCAGACGCCGTTCCAGTGGTTCGGGCAGAACACGCCCGAGGAACTGCGTCGCAAGGTCTGGATGCTGCGCGACGCCGCCCACAAGGCCAAGGGCGTGCAGCTCAAATGGCACGACCCGAAAGCCAGCCTCGCCGAAGGGATCGCCAGCCGAGGCGATCGGCGCATCGGCGCCGTCATCGAACGGGTGTGGCGTGCCGGGGGCACGTTCCAGGAGTGGAGCGAGCACTTCGACCTCGCCCGATGGGAAGACGCCATGGCCGCCGAGGGCCTCTCGATGGAGTGGTACGCCCACCGGCACCGCGGCGAGGACGAGGTCCTGCCCTGGGCGCATCTCTCCGCTGGTCTGCTCCACGACTTCCTGTGGCAGGACTGGCAGTCGGCGCTCGCCGAGCACGGGCTCGAGGACTGCCGGTGGACGCCGTGCTACGACTGCGGCGTGTGCACCGGGTACGGCATCGAGCACGTCGTCGCCTCGCCGGTGGCCCCGGCCGGCGGCAGCCAGGGCACGGGCCAGGACCTGGCCAAGGGCCACGAGGTGCCGGTGCATCTCGGCATCCGGCCGCGCGTCGTCCGGGATCCGGCGCTGGCCGAGGTCGGCGGGTAGGCCGGCGTGCGCGTCAGGGTCCGGTTCGCCAAGGTCGGCAAGATCCGCTTCACCAGCCACCGTGACGTGGCGCGTCTGTGGGAGCGCGCCCTGCGCAAGGCCGAGTTCGAGGTTGTCTACACGGAGGGCTTCTCGCCGCGCCCGAAGCTCCACTTCGGGCTCGCGCTCTCGACCGGTCACGAGTCCGATGCCGAGTACGTCGACATCGACCTCGTCGACGGCTCGGGCGACATCGCCGCCGCGGCGGCCGACCCCCACGACGCGGCTCTGTTCGAACTTCTGGCCCACAGGTTGAACCCGATGTTGACCGAGGGCATGACGATCACGGGAGCCGGCGTCGCCGACACCCGGGCGCCGTCGCTACAGGAGGACGTCGTCGCCTGCCGCTGGTCGCTCACGCTCGACGGGATCGATGAGGCGACCGCGAGTGCCGCCGTCAGCGTCGCCCTCGCCGCCCCGTCGATCGTCATCTCGCGGGTACGCAAGGGCGAACGGCGCACGGACGACGTGCGTCCGGCGATCGAGACGCTTCAGGTGGTCACGGAGGACGGGGCGGCCGTGATCGAAGCCGTGCTGGCCACCAAGCCCCGCGGTCTACGTCCGGGCGAGCTGCTCGCTGCGGTCTTCGGACCAGCTGGCTTCAGTGGGGAAGCGGGTGCCCCCGACGGCGACGGTCCGGCCGGCGCCGAGCTCCTCGCCCGGCGGTTCGTCCGCCGGCAACAGTTCATCGAACGCGACGGCTGCCGCAGCGAGCTTCCCCCGCTCGCGCTGGCGCCGGCGCCGCACGCCTCGGTGGTGTGCGCTTGAGAAGGGATCTTCCCCATGACCGATTCGCCGACCGGCGATTCCCCCGCTCACCTCGTGGTGGAGTCGAGCGGACCTGAGACCGTTGCGCCCGAGAATCCTGCGGCGGCGCCCCGCCCGGCCGGACCGGACGGCGGTGACAATCGTGACGAGAACGGTAGCGACGGCAACGGCGACGCCGAGGCTCAGGCGGCACGCCGCCGTCGGCGCGGCTCCCGCGGTGGTCGCAACCGTACTGGTCGACCCCGCACGGCGGCCGAAAGTGGCGATGACGACGGCGGCGATGACGGCGATGGCGCGACCATCGCTCATGATCGGGCGCGCCAGCGCGAACCGCGGCCGCGTTCGACGACTATCGATCACCACGGGCACGTGGCCGCATCCGTGGCGAGCGATCAGCCCGACCTGCCCGACCCGCCCGGCGAAGGGCGCGTGACCGATCTGATCGTGGCTGCTGAAGCGCTCGTTCGGCGGCCGAAGATCGGCGACTCCCGGCCCGCTCCGGGCGCGGCGGCGACCGCCGTAGCCGGCCGGTCCGACGCCGACGACCCCGGCGAGCCCCGCAAGCGCCGTCGCGGCGGCCGCGGTAAGGGCAAGGGTGGCCCCGGCGACGGGCGCGCCGGCGACGGTGGCCCCGGCGACGGGCGCGCCACCGACGACGCGGGGGCCAATCGACCGAGCCGGTCCGCAACGGTGCGGACCGCCGGTGCGGCCGCGCCGCGCGACCGCGGCGAGCGAACCGAACGCAGCCGCAGTGGGCGCGGCGACGGGTCGGGCGACGGTCGCCAGGCGCGCACCAAGGGGGGTCGGCCCGTCGAAGCGATCGTGTCCGGCGCGCCGATCGAACTCGACGCCGAGACGATGGAACGCCGTCGCGGGCGCGAACGAAACGGCAAGCCCGTCGGCCGCTACCTGATGTGCGTCCACAAGCGTGACGAGCTCACGCAGATAGCGGTGCTCGAAGGCCGCAGCCTGCTCGAGCACTTCGTCTCTCGGCCGGCCGACGATGTCTCCCAGATCCACGGCAACGTGTACCTCGGGCGTGTCCAGAACGTGCTCCCCGGCATGGAGGCGGCGTTCATCGACATCGCCACCCCGAAGAACGCGGTGCTCTACCGGGGCGACGTCGCCTACGACGCCGAGGACATCGAGAGCCGGGGCAAAGGGAGCGAGCTGCGCATCGAGCAGATGCTCAAGGCCCGCCAGCTGATCATGTGCCAGGTCACCAAGAACCCCATCGGGGCCAAAGGCGCCCGACTCACGCAAGAGGTCTCGCTCCCCGGACGTTTCGTCGTCCTCATCCCGAACTCGAAGACCTACGGCATCTCCAAGCGCCTGCCCGACGACGAGCGCAAGCGGCTGCGCGCGATCCTGGACAGGGTGAAGCCGGCCGAGCACGGCGTCATCGTGCGCACGGCCGCCGAGAACGTGGTGGCCGAGGAGCTGCGGGCCGATGTCGAGCGTCTGCTGCGCCAGTGGCGCCAGATCGAAGCGCTCGCCGCCAAGGCCAACGGACCGAAGCTGCTGTACCGGGAGCCCGACCTCGCCGTACGGGTTATCCGCGAGGAGTTCAACGCCGAGCATCGCGGGGTGATCATCGACGACCGCGAGCTGTACGAGGAAGTGCGGGACTACGTGGGCGCCCTCAACCCGGCGCTGGTCGACCGCATCGAGTACTACGACCCGGACGTCGAGGGGCTGCCGCTGTTCGAACGCCACCACGTGCACGAACAGCTCCACAAGTCGCTCGACCGCAAGGTGTGGCTGCCGTCGGGTGGCTCGTTGATCATCGAGCACACCGAGGCGCTCACCGTGATCGACGTGAACACCGGCAAGAACGTCGGTACTACGAACCTCGAGGAGACGGTCTTCCGCAACAACCTCGAAGCGGCGACCGAGATCGCCCGTCAGCTGCGCCTGCGGGACATTGGCGGCATCATCGTCATCGACTTCATCGACATGGAGATCAAGGAGAACCGTCACAAGGTCGTCGGCGCGTTCCGTGACGCCCTCTCCCGGGACAAGACGCGCAGCCAGGTGTTCGACATCTCCGAGCTCGGCCTGGTCGAGATGACGCGCAAACGGATCGGCGAAGGCCTGCTCACCGCGTTCGCCAGCCCGTGCCCGATGTGCGATGGCCGCGGCGTGGTCGTCAACCACCAGCTCATCGACTGACGCCCGCTCTGCGCCAACTGGCCCGGATTGTCGCTCGGCGGCCCGAACGGGTAGATTCGATGCGCTATGTACGCAGTCATCGCCACGGGCGGAAAGCAGGAGCGCGTCGCCGAAGGGCAGCGCGTCAACGTCGAGCTGCTCGGCGCCGACGACGGCTCGACCGTCTCGTTCACCCCCATTCTCGTCGTCGACGGTGAGCAGGTGCTCGCTACGCCGGGCGACCTCGCCGGAGCCAGCGTCACCGCCAAGGTCGTCGGTACCGCCAAGGGCCCGAAGATCGACGGGTTCATGTACAAGCGGCGCACGAACCAGCGGCGACGCTACGGACACCGCCAGCAGTACACCACGATCGAGATCACCAAGATCGCCAAGGCCTGACGGGCCGAGCGCACCAACCGAGGAGCGACCGATGTCGAAAACCAAAGGCGGCGGGTCAACCCGCAACGGCCGTGATTCCAATGCGCAGCGCCTCGGCGTCAAGGTGTTCGACGGCACGAAGATCTCGGCCGGCGCGATCATCGTGCGCCAGCGCGGTACGAAGTTCCACCCGGGCAACAACGTCGGCATCGGCAAGGACGACACGCTCTTCGCCACCGCCGATGGCTCGGTGAAGTTCGGCGCGCGCCGCGGGCGCAAGATCGTCGACGTCATCCAACCCGTCTCGTAGGCGCTACCGCCCGACGAGGGCGGTGTCGATGCCCCGGGGCAGCTTGGCGGGATCCCACCCGAGCAGGGCTACGGCCTGCTGACACGCGAAGCGGTCGGTCATCCCCGCCACATACGTGACGGCGGCCGCCAGCGCCTGCTCGCTTCCGGCGGCGATGGCGGCCGATCGCTCGCCGGGCAAGCCGTTCGGTCGGTCGGCGAAGTGCTCCACCAGAGCGCGCAGCACGGCGATGACCGCATGCGC
>JAYUAM010000378.1:0-4498 GCA_043741295.1 Acidimicrobiia bacterium | reverse complement strand
GCCGACGCCGACGCCGTGGTCGGCTGAGGGGCGAACCATGGACTCCGCGCGTCCTGCACCGACGAGCGCGCCACCGCCGTCGGCGCTGGTCTTGGCCGGACAGGTCGCCCTCGTCACGGGGGCCGGCTCGCCCGACGGCATCGGCATGGCCTGTGCCCGCTCGCTCGGTGCGGGCGGCGCCGCCGTGGCGATCGTGTCCACCACGGACCGGATCCACGCACGGGCCACCGAACTACAGGTGGTGGGCATCGACGCCGCGGGCTTCGTCGCCGACCTCACCGTGCTCACCGCGGTGGACGACGTGGTAGCCGCGGTGCTCGCCCAGTTCGGATCCCTGGCCATCGTCGTCAACAATGCGGGCATGACGAGCGTGAGCGCACCGGCCACCGAGGGCCGCATCGAAGCGCTGCCGACCTCGGGACTCGTCGAAGCGATCGAGCGCAACGTCGTCACCACCTACAACGTGACCCGGGCGTGTCTGCCCCACCTCCGGTCGGCCCGCTACGGCCGCATCGTCAACGTGGGTTCCACGACGGGCGTCACCGGCGTGTACGTCGGCGACGCCGGCTACGCCGCGGCGAAGGCGGCCGTCGTCGGCCTGACCAAGGCGGTGGCGCTGGAGACGGCCGGGCAGGGCATCACGGTCAACGTCGTGGCGCCGGGGTGGATCCGAACCGGGTCGGCGACGATGGCGGAGGCCGGCGCCGGGGCGAGCACGCCGGTCGGGCGCGCCGGCCGGCCCGACGAGGTGGCCGCCGCCGTCGCCTTCCTCGCCTCGCCTGGGGCGAGCTACGTGACCGGTCAGGTGCTCGTGGTCGATGGCGGGAACTCGATCGTCGAGGACCGCACCTGGTCGCCGGAGGTGACCCGGTGATGGGGTCGCCGGAGGTGACCACGTGATCCGGTCGGTCGACGGCCCGGCCGTCGTGCTCGTCACCGGTGCGGGCGGGGGGATGGGCGCGGCGTGCGCCGCCCGGTTCGCCCGAGCCAACTGGCGCGTGGCCGGCGTCGACCTGCGCCACCCGGCGAGCGACGACGTCGCGTTCGGCGTGGCCGGTGACGTCCGCTCCGTGGCGGCGTGCGATGCCGCCGTGGCAGCCACGGTCGCGCGGTTCGGCCGTCTCGACGCGCTCGTCAACTGTGCCGGCGTATGGACCGAGGGCGCCTCAGAACAGACGACGGAGGACGAGTGGGACCGCGTGGTCGACACGAACCTGAAGGGCACCTACTTCATGATCCGCGCCGCCATCCCGGCGTTGCGGGCGACAACTGGTTGCATCGTCAACTTCTCTTCCGACGCCGGCCTGCAGGGCAACCGTGGGGCCGCCGTGTACTGCGCGTCGAAGGGTGGTGTGAGCAACCTCACGCGGGCACTCGCCCTCGAGTTGGCCGTCGACGGTGTGCGGGTGAACGCCGTCTGCCCCGGCGATGTCGACACGCCGATGCTCGCCGGGCAGGCTGCGGTCTTCGGCAGCGGTGACCAACCGGGCTACCTCGCCCGCTTGCTGGCCGGCTATCCGCAGGGGCGCGGCGCCCGCTTCATCCGGCCCGATGAGATCGCCGAACTCGTGTTCTACCTCTGCCAGCCGCTCGCGGCGCCGATCACGGGCGCCAACCTGTCGATCGACTTCGGCCTCTCGGCCGGCATCCAATGACGGCCGGTTCCCGCCCGGCCGGCGCGCCGGGCGCAGGGTCCCCCGGCCCGGCCGGCGCGACGGGCGTGGCGGCGGGCCTTGGCCCGGTCGGTGGATCGGGCGGAATCGGCGGCATCCCCGACCGACGACCCGACCGTGGGCACCGCATCGCCGTCAGCCTCGACGACACCGACAAGGCGATCATCGCCGAGCTCCAGGCCGACGGCCGCATCGCCTACGCCGATCTCGCGCCGCGCATCGGCCTCTCGCCGGCTGCGACGCGCCAACGCGTGCAGCGCCTGCTCGATGCCGGCGTCGTCAACGTCGTCGGCGTGACCGACCCGCTCGCCCTCGGCTACCCGGCGATGGCGATGCTCGGCATCCAGGTCGACGGCGATGTCGTCCGCATTGCCGACGCCCTCGCCGAAATAGTCGGAGTGATCTACGTCGTGCTCAGCTCGGGCAGCTTCGATCTCCTCGTCGAGGTGATCATGGAGGACACCGGCACCCTGCTCGGCATCATCAACGACCGCATCAAGACGATCGACGGCGTGCGACGCGTCGAGAGCTTCGTGTACTTCGGCATCCACACCCACCGCTTCGGCTGGGGCGTGCGGTAACGCCAGCGACACCCCGATTTTCCCGCCACCGATGGTCGTACCGCAGCCACTGGTGACGGGAGAATCGGGAGACGAGAGCGGGTGCGGTCGGCGTCAGCCGTGTCAGCCTTCGAGTTCCCGACGGCCTTCGAGGGCGCGGCCGAGCGTCAGCTCGTCGGCGTACTCCAGATCTCCGCCCACCGGCAGACCGCTGGCGAGACGCGTCACCTTCACGCCGAGCGGGCGCAACAGCCGGGCGAGGTACATGGCCGTGGCCTCGCCCTCGATGTTGGGGTTCGTGCACAGGATCACCTCGTCGATGTCCTCGGCGCCCATGCGCGCCAGCAGCTCGCGCACCTTCAGGTGCTCGGGGCCGACGCCGTCGATGTGCGAGATGGCACCGAGCAGGACGTGGTAGCGGCCCTTGAACTCGCCCGTGCGCTCGATGGCCACGATGTCGCGCGCTTCCTCGACGACGCAGAGCACGCGCTGGTCGCGGCGGTCGTCGGTGCAGATCGGGCAGAGCGCATCCTCCGACACGTTCCAGCAGCGGTCGCAGAACCGCACGCGGGCCTTGGCTTCGGTGATCGCGCGCGAGAGCCGGTTGGCCTCGTCGACCGGGAGCTTCAGGAGGTGGAAGGCGATGCGCTGGGCCGACTTCGGGCCGACGCCGGGCAACCGGCCCAACTCGTCGATCAGCACCTGCACCGGTGGGGCGTAGCTCGCCACCGGTCACGCCCCGCCGGCGACGTCGTCGAGCAGCTTGGCCCCGGGGAATGCCTGCGCGACGCGCTCGATCGCCGTGGGGCCGGTGTCGGCCGGCGCGTCGACCAGATCGTTCAGGTCGATGTCCTCCTCGGGCGGACCCGGGTCGGGAACCGACAGCCGACCCGCCGCCCCATCACGGTCCCGCCCGGAATCGCCGCCCGCCGGATCGGTTCCCTGGCGGGGATCCGCGCCGGTCGGTCCGTCGACGACGAGCGTCAGGCTCACGGGCTGGCCGAAGTGGGCGGCGAGCACCTGCTCGACCTCGCCCTTCAGCGCCTCGCAGGCATCGCGATGGGGGGCGTTGGGGAAGGCGAGCACGGCGGCACCGGAGTCGCCGCCCGGCAGAAACCGCCCGGCGGCGTAGCGGGCCTTCGTCATGCCCTTGAGCTTCGGGAGGATGTGGTCGGGCCAGGCGAGCGTGAGCTGGTCCCGGTTCGGCGCGCCGACGGCGCGCTCACCGGGCACCGTCGTGGACGAACTCGACGTCGCGTCATCAGCGCTGGTGGCGGGCGGCGACGGAGCAACTCCGCTCGGCGGTGCGGCGGAGGCGGTGGCCGCCGGGCGCGACGGCGCCGTCGCCGGTCCCTTGGCGCGGGCACCGAGCTGGGCGCGCGGCCGCGGCGTCGCCGACGGTGTCGCATGGGGAGCATCCTCGACCGCGGGCCGATCCAAACCGGTCGCCAGCAGTGCGGACGGCTCGGCCGATGTCGGTGAGCCCGGCGCAGCCGAAGTCGGTGAGGCCGGCGCAGCCGCGCTCGTGGGCGGCCGACCGATGGTCGGCGGATCGGTCGAAGCAGCGGCGGCAGTGGCGGCAGGAACGGTCGCGGCCGCGGTGCTGGAGGGCAGGCCGGCCGCGCCGACGCTACGGGCGCCGGCAGCAGCGGCACGGGCGGCAAGCCCGCTCGCCGCGGCCGCCTCAGCGCCGGTCGCACGCGCCGGGCCGGCAGCGGGCGGACCGTCACCGGACGGTCGCGGCGCGGCGGCAGGCAGCGGACCGTCGCCGGCAACCGCCCGCTCCAACCGTTCGATGCGAGCGAGCAACGACGCCGCGCTCGTGTCGGCCGTGGGACTCGTCAGGCGCACGAGCGCGACGTCGAGCAGCACTCGCGGGTCGGGGGCATGGCGCATCTCGACCAGGATCTCGCCGAGCACTTCCATCGCTCGCACGGTCGCCGCCGCACCGAGGCGATGCCCCTGGTCAGCGACACGGGCGGCCGCCTTGTCGGGCAGGCGGACGAGGTCGGGCGCCATGATCGACAGGAACCCGTCGCGCAGTTGGGCGAGCAGCGCCTCGGTCAGCACGCGGGCATCGCGCCCGGCGTTCACGGCGGCCGCAGCACCGGCGAGCGCCCGACCGGGATCGGTGTCGATCAACGCTTCGAGCAGGTCGTCGAGCGGCTCGGCGTCGGGCGCCACACCGCCGGCCGCCACGACCTGTTCGAGCGCCGAGATCGTGTCGCGCGCCGAGCCCCCGCCGAGGCGGACGACCGCTTCGAC
>JAYUAM010000377.1:0-1819 GCA_043741295.1 Acidimicrobiia bacterium | reverse complement strand
CCTCGACGTCGCACAGGTTCGAGATCTTGCGCTTCAGGTTGTCGCTCAGCGGCTCGTCGCTGCGGCAGACGATGACGTCGGGCTGGATGCCGCGGCTGCGCAGCTCGGTGACCGAGTGCTGCGTCGGCTTGGTCTTCTGTTCCCCCGAGGGGCCGATGAACGGCACGAGCGTGACGTGCACGTAGCAGACGTTGTCGCGCCCGGCGTCCTTGCGAAACTGCCGGATGGCCTCGAGGAACGGGAGGATCTCGATGTCACCGACGGTGCCGCCGACCTCGGTGATGATCACGTCGACGTCGTCGGTGACGAGGCGGCGGATGCGCCGCTTGATCTCGTCGGTGATGTGCGGGATGACCTGCACCGTGCGGCCGAGGTAGTCACCGCGTCGCTCGGCGGCGAGCACCGCCTGGTAGATCGATCCGGTCGTGGCGTTCGACGAGCGCGTGAGCGGTTCGTCGATGAACCGCTCGTAGTGACCGAGGTCGAGATCCGTCTCACCGCCGTCGTCGGTGACGAACACCTCGCCGTGCTCGAACGGGTTCATCGTCCCCGGGTCGACGTTGATGTACGGGTCGAGCTTCTGCATCGTCACCCGCAGACCACGGCACTTGAGCAGCCGGCCGAGGGAGGAGGCGGTGAGGCCCTTCCCCAGGGAACTGGCCACCCCACCGGTCACGAAGATGTGCTTCGCCACGCCAACTCCCTGCTCGATCTCATCGACCGTTCGATCGCTCGCCGCACCGCACGAGGCTAGCAATCGCGCGCCGGCGCGCGCCGGAATGCCCGCTGACCAGGCCGGCTGACCACCTCCGGGACCGGTGTGAGCTGGGCGCGTCGACCGACTCGGTCAGCGCCGGCGGGCCTGGGTGAGCAGTTCGGCGGCGTGCTCGCGGGCCGAGCCAGACTCGGCGAGACCCGACAGCATGCGCGAGAGCTCGCGAACCCGCTCCTCGCCCTCGACCGGGGCGGCCGAGGCGACGGTGCGCCGGCCGACCTCGGCCTTGGCCACGGCAACGTGGGCGTCGGCGAAGGCGGCCACCTGGGCGAGGTGGGTGACGACGAGCACCTGGTGGCGCCGACCGAGCTCGGCCAGCGACCGACCGACCGCGAGCGCCGCTTCGCCGCCGATGCCGGCGTCTACCTCGTCGAACACGAGCGTGTCGGGTGCCTCGGTGAGCACGAGGCGCAGGGCCAGCATCGTGCGGGCGAGTTCGCCGCCAGAGGCCACTTTGGCGAGCGGCAGCGCCGGCTCCCCCGGGTTCGCCCCGAGCAGGAACGAGACGTCGTCGCCGGGGTCGGCGTCGCCCACCGAGAGCTCGAGCCTGGCCCGCGGCATCGCCAGCGCGCCGAGGTTCGCGGCGACCGCCTTGGCGAGGCGGGGCGCCGCCTTGCGCCGGGCCGCTCCGACCGCCTGGGCCGCCTCGATCTCGGCGCCGACGGCGAGCGCACGCTGACACTCGAGCTCGGCAGCCCGGGACTCGAACGACTCGAGCTCGGCGAGCCGCTCGCTCGCCTCGCCCCGGTAGGAGACGACGTCGGCGAGCGTGTCGCCGTACTTGCGGCGCAGCTCGCGCAGCAGCTGCCGCCGGGCGCGCAGTTCGGCAAGCCGGTCGGGGTCGTCCTCGATCGCTTCCCCGGCATCGCGCAGCTCGGCGACGGCATCGTCCAGCTCGGCCGCCACCGCCCGCAGGCGTTCGGCGTGACGAGCCAACGGCGGATGGTTGGCGATCGCCGCCAGCGCGCCGCGCACGCCGTCGAGCGCGCCGTCGTCGTCGCTCACCACGGCCACGGCACGGGCGGCCGCCTCGCGGTGCGACTG
>JAYUAM010000376.1:0-1823 GCA_043741295.1 Acidimicrobiia bacterium | reverse complement strand
GGGCATGTCCTCCTGTGTGACACTGAGCGCGCCGGTGATACACCCGCGTCGCACGCACCAACTATTCGGCTCGGATCGGGTCTCGGCGACCGCGGACGTCCCGCTCGACATCGCGGCGACGTCCTGTTCGTGGTCTGCGGGGCCCCTCATCGGTGGACGGCGACGACGAGCGGGCCGTCGGCGAGGGCGAGGACGACCGGACCGACCTGGGCCGGCGCCGCCGCCACGACCGCCCGGTCGGCGGCCACTGCCACGACCGCGACGTCGACCGCCAACGGCTCGGACGCCCGGCCGTAGAGGTCGACGTGGTCGCCGACGCGCAACGGCGGTGTCGTCGTGGTGAGGGGGATGGCGACGAGCAGCGTGCCGGCCGCCGCCACACCCCGACCGACGAGACGGGCCTGGCGCACCGGTTCACCCTCGGCGAGACCGACGGCGGCCACGGCATCGGCGGGCAGTGCGGCGAGGGCGTCGGTCGCGGTGAGCGCCCGGGGGAGCGGCCGGCGGCGGGTGTTGCCGCCGTCGAGCACGTCACCGGCGGCGACGGCGCGCGTGGTCACCACGACGGCGGCCGTCGGACCCCACGAGCGGTGCTCGCGTGCGGCCGCGGCCAGAGCACTCCAGACGATGGTGCCGGTCACGGTGGCGAAAAGCCCGGCGACGATCCAGGGCGACGCGGCCCGACGGGCGATACGGAAGCGGAAGCGGGCGAGACGCACGCGGTTCTCCTCGGTGACGGAGTCAGGGAGGGGAAGTTGGCGCGCCGGGCGGCGTCGACGACGGCCCGGTGGGTGCGGGGTGGGTGGTCGGCGGTGCCGACGATCAAGGGCCCGCCGCGGGGCCGATCTCAGTGCCCGGTCGACGACCCGCTCGACTTGGCCGGTGTCGACGGCCCGGACGACCCGGAGCCCGACGTGCTGCCGCTCGACGATCCCGACCCTGACGATCCCGACCCTGACGATCCCGACCCTGTGCTCGACGATCCCGACCCTGTGCTCGACGAACCCGACCCGTTGGTCGACGATCCGGAATCGGACCCACCCGAGCCGGAACTGCCACCGGACGACTCGTTGCTCGACGAACCCGAGCTGCCCGACGAGCCGGTGCTGCCGGTCCCCGAGTTGGCGTTCGTCGACTTCGACGACCCGCGACTGTCGGTCTTGTAGAAGCCGCCCCCCTTGAACGAGACGCCGACCGGGGTGAACACCTTCTTCACCGGGTGCAGTTCGCCGTCGCCGGGATGGATCGCTTCGATGAGGGCGTCGTCCGAGAAGGCCTGCTGGATCTCGATCGTGCCCTCGGCATCGAGGAAGCGGTAGACGTAGGTGGGCATCGTGGTCTCTCAGAATCCGGGCCGTTGGCACTCCCGCGTGCCGAGTGCCAACGCTATCGGCTCGCCCACCGATGCACCACACCGGGCCGCCGGTGGAGCGACATCGAGCGCGTATCCTGCGCCGGTGCCCGACCCCGACGCCGTGCTGAACCCCTACGCCGTGTTCGACCGCCCGGACCGCGAGCAGCTCGAGACACACGGCATCGCCGAGGCCGAGGCCCTCCGCCAGCTCGCCGTGCTCGCCCGTCCGCCCCGGTTCGCCCGGCTCGATCGACCTTGCACGGTCGGGGACGGCATCGAACGGTGGAGCGACGACCAGCGCTCCGCGTACCGGTACCTCGCGACGGAGGCGGCGGTCGCCGGCCGTTTGTCGAGCTTCGTGCCGGCGTCGGGCGCCGCGAGCCGCATGTTCAAGGAGCTTCTGGCGTGGCGCGCCCGGCCCGGCGAGCTGCCGGTCGCGGAGATGGACGCAGCCGCCGAGGCGGGCGAC
>JAYUAM010000375.1:0-1824 GCA_043741295.1 Acidimicrobiia bacterium | reverse complement strand
CACCGAGCGGGGACCACGACACGACGGCGTCACCCGCGCCGGCCAGCGTCGATGGCGATCATGGTCGTCACGCTGCTGCTGGTGACGGCGGCGTGCGGCGGCGGTCGCGCCAGCCAGGCGGCCGACAACCCGGCCCTCGTGGCGCAGCCGACGACGACCACTGCCACGAGCTCCGCCCCGACGACCACGATCCCGACGACGGTCCCGACGACGGTCCCGTCGACGACCGCGAGCCCAGCGCCCACGACGGCGCCGACGAGCACCGCGCCGACGGCCACCGAAGCCGCGACCACTGTCGCCCTCCCGGTTCCCGAGGCACCGCCGGACGAGCACGCCGTCGAAGCGGCCGGCGAGCTCGGCCGCATCGAGGTGCCCCGACTCGGGCTCGACCTCGCCTTCTTCGAGGGTGTGACACTTCCGACGCTCGACAAAGGGCCGGGTCACTGGCCGGGTTCGGCGCTGCCCGGCCAGGTCGGCAACGTTGTCATCGCCGGTCACCGCGTCAGCCACTCGCGACCGTTCCGCCACCTCGACGAGCTCGTCGAAGGCGACGAGGTCGTCTTCACCAACGGCGGACAACGCTCGACCTACGTCGTCACGGGCACCGAGATCGTGACACCAGAGACGCTGCGCATCGTCGACCAGACGCCCGAGCCGACCGCGACGCTGTTCGCCTGCCATCCACCAGGCTCCACGCAGTACCGCTGGGTCACTCACCTGCGGTTGAAGGCCTGAGCGGTAGCCTGCGGCGATGCCCGAGGCCGAGCCCGACCCCGACCTGACAGCGAGCAGCGACGCCGAGACCGACTCCGGCACCGAAGCCGACACGGGCACCGACGCTGACGCCGACGAGGGGCCGTGCTCGATCTGCGGACGGCGGCCGGCCTGGTACCTGGAGTTCGACCAGAACATCGGGCTGCTCGTCTACCGCCACGTGCGCACGTGGCAGGGCGTGGCGTGCAAACCGTGCGGCACCGAGATCGGTCGCCGCTACCTGCGCAAGACGCTGATCACCGGCTGGTGGGGCCTCGTCAGCCTGCCCGCCAACCTGCTCGCGGTGAAGCACGACCTGTCCGTGCTGCGCGAACTGCGCGCCGAACCCGACCCGACATGAGCGCGACGTTCGCGGGTGCGTGGCAGCGCGTCCGCGCGGCGCGCGGCGAGCGGACGCAACGCCACGAACGGTCCGGCCGCGACTGGCCGGCCGGCGCGGCGGCGCTCGGCGCCGGTCTGCTCGTGGCCAGCTCGCTACCGCCTTGGGGTTGGTGGCCGCTCGCCTTCGTCGGCATCGCCATCTTCGACGCGCTGCTCGCCGGCCGTCACGCCCGTTCGCGGGCCGCCCGCGGGTTCCTGTTCGGACTCGGCTGGCTGGCGCCGGGCATGGGGTGGATGTGGTTTCTGACCGCGCCCGGCTACGTGTTCACGTCGCTGCTGTTCTCCGGGTTCGTCGCCGGGGCGATGGCACTCGTGCCCGCCGGACGGGGCCGCCGGCCTGCCCTCGTCGGCGCCCTCGCGCTCGCCCAGGCCATTCGGCTGCGCTTGCCCCTCGGGGGCGTGCCGCTGGCGACGATCGCCGTGGGCCAGGCCGATGGTCCCCTGCGCTTCGCGGCGCGCATCGGTGGCGTGCTGGCGTTGAGCATGGTGGCCACGGCGATGGCGATGTCGTGTGCCGCGGCGTGGCGTCGTGAGCGGTCGTCGATCGCGTGGGCGGTGATCGCCGTCGTCGTCGTCGGCATCTCGTTGGTCGCGCCGCACGGTCACGTGGTCGGCACGCGCGTCGTCGCGGTCGTGCAGGGCGGCGGCCCGCAGGGCACGCACGCGGTG
>JAYUAM010000374.1:0-1826 GCA_043741295.1 Acidimicrobiia bacterium | reverse complement strand
CGGCGCCGTCGGGCATGCGGTGCTCGAGCCGGGTCGCGGGACCGCCTTCGGCCGACACGCGCACGGTGCAGGCGCGGTGGTCGACGGCCCAGTTCGCCCAGTAGCCCGACATCTGCCCCGGCCGTAGGCGCTTGTAGGCGTTCACCGTCGGCGCGCAGATGGCGGCCATCGCTTCGTGGTGGGCGAGGCATCCGGCGATCGACTGGTAGGCGAGCTTCGACAGGCCGTTGCCGTCCTTGGTGTCGATGAACGCGTTGCGGCCGCGTCGGTCGACCATCGAGTAGTTCACGTGCAGGCCGCTTCCACCCTTGTTCGAGAACGGCTTGCCCATGAACGTGAGCAGCAGCCCATGCCGGGCGGCGATCTCGCGCGCCATGAGCTTGAAGAGCAGCACGTCGTCGCACGCCTTCAGGGCATCGTCGTAACGGAGCGTGAGCTCGAACTGGGGCGTGTCGTACTCGGAGTTCATCGATTCGATCGGCAGACCGACGCGCTCGGCGGTGACCATGATCTCGTCGATGAGCCCGATCGGATCGACGGCGCGGCCGGTGCCGTAGACGTACGCCGACGGCGTCGTCCACTCACGCCAGCCACCGTTGCCGTCGGGTTCCATCACGTAGGCCTCCAGCTCGATGCCGACCTTCGCCGCGTAGCCGAGCGACGTCCACGCGTCGATCGCGTTGCGAAGGATGGTGCGCGGAGCGATCTGGAGCGGCTCGTCGTGGAAGAACGCATCGGCTACGACGATGCCCGTTCGCTCGTCCTCCCACGATGGGCGCACGTCGACGAGCGAGTAGCGCAGCTCCATGTCCGGGTTGCCTTCGAGCAACATCGCTCCCGGTGCGGGCACCATCGTGCGGTCGTAGTCGAGCGCGAACAGCGTGATGCAGTTGCGCGAGGACCCGCTGGCGGCGATGCGCCACGGCAGGTACTTGCCGCGGGCGAGGCCGAGGTGGTCGGGGAACAGGAACCGCAGCCGGTCGAACGGTGCCGCAGCCGGCGCCGACGCGGTCGCGCGCGAACCCCCGGTCGACGATGGACGCTTGGCTCGGGCTGTGGCCACGGTTCCCCCCTATGACTCGCTGGTGTTCGGCGACGGTGCTGGCGTGCGTTGCCGTTCGAGCCGAAGCGATACGATCATTTGCTTCCGAACGATCCGCCACAGGGCACGCTGCTCGCTTTGGCTCGCTCGGCACGATAGGGGACGCAGGGATGGTCGGTCGTGGGTGAGATCGTCGGGACGGCGCTGGTGTCGCACGTCCCTCCCATCGCCATGTCGGAGGAGTTCCGCCGTTCGACGAACCACGGCGACGACATCAGCCTCGTCCCCGGCCTTCACCGGCTCCGAGTCGAGTGCTTCGACCGCCTGCGACCCGACACCGTCGTGGTCGTCGACACCCACTGGATCACGACGTTCGAGTTCGTCGTGTCCGCCCATGAGCGGCGCGCCGGCCACTTCACCTCGTCCGAGCTGCCGCGCGGCATGGTGGCCGTGCCGTACGACTATCCGGGCGACCCCGAGCTGGCGGACGCGCTCGCCGCCGCCGCCGACCGTCGTGACGACGCCTGGATCCACCCGACGCGCGACCCGTACATCGAGGTCTTCTACCCGGTCGTCAACCTGCTCCCCTACCTGCAGGGCGGCGAGCGGTGGACATCGATCAGCACGTGCCAGACCGCCGAGGTCGACGACTTCCTACGCGTCGGCGAACTGCTCGCCGAAGCGGTGGCGGCAACGGACCGTCGCGTCGTCGTCCTCGCCTCGGGCGCGTTGTCGCACACGTTCTGGCCGCTGCGTCAGCTGCGCGATCACGAGGGCATCGACC
>JAYUAM010000373.1:0-4525 GCA_043741295.1 Acidimicrobiia bacterium | reverse complement strand
CTGCGCGCTCGGGCCGAACGAGGTTGCCTTCCCGTCAAATGGACCGGGGCGGACCGCCGGAGCGGGCAGGACGTCCGTCACTTGTGCCGGGACGGGGGGTAGCTCGCGTTCCAGCACGACCGGGACCATCGGGTCGACGGGAGCCGCCGGCCGCTCGTCACGGAAGGTGCCCTGCACGGCCGAGGTGAAGTCGCTCGCCGCACCGGTCATCGCATTGCGCGCCATCTCGGCGGTCTCGCGCAGTTCGCGGGTGGGTTCGTCGAACGCGTCCCGGAGCTCGGACTGGAAGCCGTTCGCCATCCGTCGGACCTCGCCGTACAGGCGGCCGGCCTTGCGGATCATGTCGGGGAGCTTCTCGGGGCCGAGCACCACGAGTGCCATCACGAGGATGACCATCACCTCGGTACCCGTCACATTGAACACACCGGCAGTCTACGGAGAACCCGCCCGCCCGGCAGGTCGAGGGCCGGACCTCGCCGTAACGCCGCCGCTCGCCACCGGCCGCCCGGCCGACTACCCCACGTGCGAGGATCGGGCCCGTGCAGCAGCGGCTCGACCCCCTCGACGGACCGCCGATCACCTTCGCCCACCGGGGCGCCCGGGCCCACACCCGAGAGAACACGCTCGAGGCGTTCCGGCTCGGCCTGCGGCTCGGCGCCCGCGGCCTGGAGAGCGACGCCTGGCTAACCGCCGACGGCATCTGCGTGCTCGACCACGACGGCGTCGTCCGCCAGGGCATTCGCAAACGCCCGATCACCCAGCTCCGGCGGGCCGAACTACCGGCCCACATCCCCACCTTGGCCGACCTGCTCGACGCCTGCCCCGGTGACTGGCACCTCTCGCTCGACGTGAAGGACGACCGCGTCGGCCCGGAGATCATCCGGATCATCGCCTCGGCCCGACCGGGTCTGCTGGGGCGGCTGTGGCTCTGTCACCCGGCGCTCGAGGTCCTCACCGCCCTACGAGCGGGCGCCGGGCCCGACGGCGCCTTGGTTCGCCTCGTCCACTCCACCCGCCTGTCGCGCCTGCCCACCGGACCCGAGCGTCACGCGATGACGCTCGCCGAGCGCGGCATCGACGTGCTCAACCTGCACCACAGCGAATGGACCGGCGGACTGGCAACGCTCGTGCACCGCTTCGGCGTCCGCTGCTTCGCCTGGGATCTCCAGCTCGAACACCAGCTGGAAGCGCTGTTGCGGATGGGGATGGACGGCATCTACAGCGACTGGTCCGACCGCATGACCGACGCGTTCCGGGCCACCTACCCGAGTTGAGGCTCTGACTAGAGCCAGCCGAGGCGGCCGAACGGCCAGATGCGAAGGAAGGCGCGCCCGACCACGGTGCGCTGCTCGATCGGCCCGAAGAACCGCGAGTCCTGCGAGTGGTCACGGTTGTCGCCCATGACGAAGAGCGACCCGGCCGGGATCGTCACCGGCCCGAAGTCGGTGGTGGCCTTGCCGGGATCGAGATACGGCTCGGTGAGCGTGCGCCCGTCGATCAGGATGTGGCCGTCGCGACCTTCGACGCTCTCACCGGGCAGTCCGACCACCCGCTTGATGAGGTCCTTGATGTCGGTGTTCGTCTCCTTCGGCGGCCGCGTGAACACGATGACATCCCCGCGATGGATGTCGTGCACGCGGTACGACAGCTTGTTGACGAGGACCCGGTCCTTGACGAGCAACGTCGACTGCATCGACTCCGACGGGATCTTGAAGGTCTGAATGGCGAACGTGCGGATGAGCAGCGCGAGTGCCAGGGCCCCGCCGATGACGAGCGTCCACTCGACGAGCGAGCGGGTGGCCGACGTCCGGCGCTGGCGGGGTGCCGGCTTCGGCGGCCAGTCGAGCAGGATCGGCTCCGGCGGCGACGGTGTCATCTCCTCGAACCAGCGCTCCAACGGCGCATCGACCACGGTCCCGGTCGGGCCCACCGGCTCGAACGGATCGACCGCGCCGAACGGGTCGACCGCGCCCACCGGGTCGACCGCGTCGACGCTGGCCGAGGTGTCCGAGATCAGGGGAGGTCCGACGAGGTCGTCGGGCTCCTTCAGCTCAGCGGCGACTGCCGGGCGCGGCTGCTCACCCGGCGCGGCCCGCACGTCGTCCTCCACGATCCGTCCCCGCCCCCACGCCATGTCAGAGCCAGCCGAACCGACCGAACGGCCAGATGCGCACGAAGGCGCGACCGACCACCAGCTTCTGTTCGATCGGCCCGAACACGCGCGAGTCCTCGGAGTTGCCGCGATTGTCACCCATCACGAAGATCATTCCCTGCGGTATCACGATGGGCGCGAAGTCGCCCGTCGTACGCCCGGGATCGAGGTACGGCTCGGTCAGCAACTTGCCGTCGATGAGCACGTGGCCATCACGGCCTTCCACCTGCTCGCCGGGCAAGGCGACCACGCGCTTGATGAGGTCCTTGATCTCCTTGTTCGTCTCCTTCGGCGGGCGACGGAACACGACGACATCACCGCGGTGAATGTCGTGGAGCTTGTACGAGAGCTTGTTGACGAGCACCCGGTCGTGCTTCTTGAGCGTCGACTCCATCGATTCCGACGGGATGAAGAAGGTCTGCAGAAACAGCGTGCGGATGAGGACGGCGACGAGCAGGGCACCGGCGATGACCCCCACCCATTCGAGCGTCGAGCGTAGCGGCGACGGCGGCGCCTTCCCCAACTTGCGAGGGGCGACCGTGGGCTCTGACGCCCAGTCGTCCTCGGGCGGCTCCTGCGTGGCGACGACCGCCTGGCGCAGGGCGGGACGCGCCGGGGGCGGCGCAACCGGTGAGGGGAGATCGTCGTACCACCGGCCCGGGCCGTCTGCCCCGACAACCGGGGGTGGCAGCTTGCCGGGTTCACTCGTGGTCACCCTCGCACCGTATCGGAGGCGTGCCCGCAGCGGGCGGCACTGCGCCTGCCCGAACGTATGCGTCTCGTCACAAACTGGCGATGAGCTTCTCGACCCGCTCGTCGCGGCTCTTGAACGGGTCCTTGCACAGGACGGTGCGCTGCGCCTGGTCGTTGAGCTTCAGGTGCACCCAGTCGACCGTGTAGTCCCGCTTGCGCTCCTTGGCCTTGCGGATGAACTCGCCGCGCAGACGCGCCCGCGTGGTCTGCGGGGGTACGTCGATGGCGGTGTCGATGTCGGCATCGGTGCACATCCGCTCGACGAGGTCGTGGTCCTGCAGCTTGTAGTACAGGCCGCGGCCGCGGTGGATGTCGTGGTACTGCAGGTCGAGCAGGGCCACCCGCGGGCTGCCGAGGTCGAGGTTGTGTCGCTCGCAGTACGCCTCGATGAGCTTGTGCTTGATGACCCAGTCGACCTCTCGGTCGAGCTTCATCGGGTCGCTCTCGATCGTGGTGACGCAGTGCTCCCACATCGTGAGCGCCTTCTCTTCCAGCGGCGACACGCCCTTGGCGTCGGCGTAGCGGATGGCGCGATCGAGGTACTCGCGCTGGATGTCGAGCGCCGAAACCTCGCGCCCGTTCGCGAGGCGGACCGTGCGCCGGCACGTCATGTCGTGGCTGATCTCACGGATCGCCCGGATCGGGTTCTCGAGCGTCATGTCGCGCAGCACGACGGAGGGGTCTTCGAGCATGCGCAGCAGAAGAGAGGTCGCCCCCACCTTGAGGAACGTCGTGTACTCGCTCATGTTCGAGTCGCCGACGATGACGTGCAGGCGCCGGTACCGCTCGGCGTCGGCGTGCGGTTCGTCGCGAGTGTTGATGATCGGTCGGCTGCGGGTCGTCGCCGACGAGACGCCTTCCCAGATGTGCTCGGCCCGCTGGGAGATGCAGTAGACCGCACCGCGCGCCGTCTGCAGCACCTTGCCCGCCCCGGCGTAGATCTGGCGGGACACGAAGAACGGGATCAGGACCTCGGCGTAGTGGGCGAGATCGTCACGGCGGCTCGTGAGGTAGTTCTCGTGACAGCCGTAGCTGTTGCCGGCGGAGTCGGTGTTGTTCTTGAACAGGTAGATGACACCGCGGATGCCTTCTTCGCGAAGGCGCGCCTCGGCCGAGCCGAGGAGCTGTTCCAGGATGCGCTCGCCCGCCTTGTCGTGCACGACGAGGTCGTACATCGAGTCGCACTCGGGCGTGGCGTACTCCGGATGGCTGCCGACATCGAGGTAGAGGCGGGCGCCGTTGGCAAGGAACACGTTCGAGCTTCGGCCCCAGGAGACAACACGCCGGAACAGGTAACGGGCCACCTCGTCGGGGCTGAGCCGGCGCTGGCCGCGCAGCGTGCACGTGACCCCGTACTCGTTCTCGAGGCCGAAGATGCGCCGCTCCACGTCGGCACCGTATCCCGAAGCACGGCGCGGCAGGCGCTGGGGCGGACGATTTCCAACCGCGCACCGATTCCGTTGGGGCGGTGCGGGTCGCTCGGACGCACCCGTTCGTCCCAACGTCAGCTCGAGTGCGCCGCCGCGGGCTCGTCGCGGACGATGCTGATCGCCTGACTCGGGCAACCCCGGCACAGGTCCTCCGCCACCCCCAGCGGGACGAGCCCGGGCCGGGCCCGCG
>JAYUAM010000372.1:0-4527 GCA_043741295.1 Acidimicrobiia bacterium | reverse complement strand
CGAGACCGCTTCCGCCGTCGTCGGCGGCACGGGCCTCGTCGAGGCGGACGAACCGTTCGAAGATTCGTTGCCGGTCGCGCGGATCGATCCCGGGCCCGTCGTCGACCACCTCGATGATCGCGTCGTCGTCCCGTTCGGTGATGTGGACGGCGATCGCGGAACGCGCATGACGGATGGCGTTCTCGAGGAGGTTCCCGATCGCACGGACGAGCTCGTCACTGTCCCCGGCGACCCAGGCCGTGCGCTCGGCCGGTGCGTCCAGCCTGACCCGGTCGTCGTCGCAGCGCGCCACCACGCTGGTCACCACGGCCACGAGATCGCACGGAGCTACCTGCCGAACCGACCGGTTCACCGCGCGCGTGACGACCAACAGGTCGCGCACGAGCCCGTCGAGGCGATCGACGTCGGCCAAGGCGCCCTCCACCCGTTGGGGCCAGTCGTCGCGTCGTGGCCGGGCCAGCCCGATCTCGAGTTGGGCGCGCAGCGACGTGAGCGGGCTGCGAAGCTCGTGCGACGCGTCGGCCACGAACCGGGTCTGGCGCTCGCTCGCCGTCTCCAGACGATCGAGCATCGCGTTCATCGTCGAGGCAAGGTGGCTGATCTCGTCGTTCCCGGCCGGATCCGGTACCCGACGATGCAGGTCGGTCTCGGTGATCTCGGCGACCTCGGCCCGGATGGCTTCCACCGGGCGCAGCGCGCGTCCGGTTCCCCACCAGGCAAGCGCGGCGACGAGGCTCAACAGTGCCGGGAGACCTGCGGCCAGCGCGCCACTGACCACGCGCACGGTGCTGTCGACGCGTTCCAACGCTTCGCCGGAGACGACCATCATCGGGCCTGCCGCCGTGTCGACCGGAGTCGTGGTGATCCGGAACCGTTGCGCGTCCTCGACGGGCAGACGGGTGGAAGTGTAGGGGTTGGTGGAACGCACGACGATGGCCGGTTCGCCGGCGATGTTGGCCGTTGACGCGACGACGCGACCGTGCGCATCCACTACCTGTATGACGCTGCGCTCTTCGCCCGGGAACGCCAGCGAGGGCGGCAACGTTCCACCCTTGGCCAGCGCAGCGACGTCGGCGGCCCGTGTGAGCGCGGTGTTGGTCACCCCCCGCTCGAGCGTCGCCCGCAGGATCGTCACCAGTCCGAATGCCCCAGCTGCCAACGCCACCGCGACGATGCCGACCGCGGTCACCGACAATCGGAGGCGGACCGAGATCCGTGGGGGCCGGCTATCGCCCATCGGGCACCAGGCGGTAGCCGGCGCCCCGCACCGTCTGGATGCTGCGACGTTGGAACGGTCGGTCGATCTTCGCTCGCAGGTTCGAGATGTGAACCTCGACCACGTTCACATCGCCGGCGTACGCGAAGTCCCAAGCATGGGCCAGAAGCTCGGTCTTCGAGACCACGTCTCCAGCCCGCCTCGCGAGGAACTCCAGGACGGCGAACTCCTTGCTCGTCACCTCCACCAGTTGCGTCCCGCGCCGCACGATCCGGGCGGCCGGGTCGAGTTCCAGATCGCCGACCGTCAGAATCGGTGGGCGTTCGCGTGATCCACGACGGACGAGCGCCCGCAGATGGGCGAGCAGAACGACGTAGGAGAACGGTTTGGCGATGTAGTCGTCGGCGCCGGTGTCGAAGGCCTCGGCCTCGTCGAACTCGCCGCCCTTGGCGGTCAACATCAATATCGGCGTCCAGTTCCCGACGTCACGCAACCGTGAACACACCTGGTAGCCGTTCAGTTTCGGCAACATGATGTCGAGAACGATCGCGTCGTAACTCAGCTCGGTGGCCATCCAGAGACCGTGCTCGCCATCGAGCGCAACGTCCACGGCGTAGCCCTCCTCCTCAAGCCCGCCCTTCAACGCGAGGGCGAGGCGCTTCTCGTCTTCGATCACCAGTACACGCATGGGGGCAGCCTCGCACCGACACCCTGAAGTGAAGCTGAACCCGTCTTCAGCCGCTTCAGCGATCGCTCAGGCCCCCCACGGCACCATGGGCACATAAAGCCGGCCAACCCCGACCGGACCAACCCCGAAGGAACCCGCCATGACCGCCAACCCCCGAACGAAGAAGGTTCTCGCGTCGCTGCTCGCTGGCGTCGGCATCACCGCTGGTGCCGCCGGCATCGCCAACGCCGTGGCGAGCAGCCCGAGCCAACCCGCTGTCACCGCTACCGCACCCGCCTCGGCCAGCCCAGCCGCCGCCTCGGCGACAACGACACAGAGCGATGCCGCGGACACCGCGGACGCCAGCGGCGTGACCGACGTCGCGGACGCCAGCGGTACCGCCGACGCTGCGGATGCCAAAGGCGCGGCCGAAACACCCGACGCCAACGAAGCCGCTGACACCTCCGGTGCGGCCGATGCCGCCGACCCCGCCAGCGAGGACGCCAACCAGCCCTCGTACACCGCGTCCGTGACGGCGCCGCAGGCGACCGGCAGTGAGTCCAACGAGAACGCCGCACTCGCGCCGCTCGCCAAGATCAGTGCCGCCGATGCCACGAAGGCCGCGCTCGCCGCGGTGCCCGGAACCGCCGGGCCGGCCACCCTCGAGAACGAGAACGGCAACGTCGTCTACGGCGTCACGATCACCAACGGCGCCACCACCACCGACGTGAAGGTCGACGCCGGCAACGGCAAGGTGCTCGCCCAGGACAGTGGCGCCGACGAAGGCTGACGCCGCCCCGGCCGGCGAACTGTGCCGGCTCGAACACAGAAGGGTCGCAGCCAACCGCTGCGGCCCTTCTCGGCCGTTGCCATGTTGGCGCGGCGCGCAGCGACTCGACCGGCGGTCGCCACGTCGCGGCACTACGGTGCTTCCGGTGAGGCATCACTGGGGTCGAATCCGACCGTGCCGGTGAAACGACTTGCGGCGACCATCGTCGGTCTGCTCGTGGCCGTGATCGGCGGCGGCGCATGCGCAGCGCCCAACCATCCGGCGCAGGCCCTCGGCGCGACCACATCGACCACGTCACCCGGCGATCCGACAACACGGGCCACCCGCGAGCCGTTCTCACGTGCGCAGCTCGCTCGCGCACACTCCCTCGCCTCGGGCTTCGTGGCCCGACTCGTCGCCGATACCCCCGAGCTCACCGGGATGACGGTGGCAGGCATGGCGCCCGTCTTCGACGAGGACACCCTGCACCCGATCGGAGCAATGGCCCGCCTCCAACTCCCCGTCGTGGTGCCGTCGGTGACGCTCGGCCTTGTCCGCTCACGCGCCGGCGCACCAGAAGTCGTCGAATCCGAGATCACCAATCTGTACGGGCTCGACGCGATCATCCTGTTCAAGACGGGACAGGTCGTCACGCTCGCCATCGCGCCCGAGGCAAGGTTCGCGAAGGACCCAGCGACTGCCACGATGGTGCGCCCGGTCGCCCCCGACTCGCACCGCAGCCCCGAGTTCGGAGACACCGACTGATGTGGCGACGCGTCGGTCTCGCGACTGCGCTCTTCGCTGTGAGCGCCGTCTCCACCGGGTCCGGCGCGCCACCGCGCGATCCCGCGATGGGGGCGCTTCCGGGTGACAGCAACCAGTTCTCGGTCTACGACTACCGACAGGGCGCCGTGGGCGCGGTCGACTGGCCGGTCACCTTCGTGTTCACCGGCAAGGCCACCGTCGAGCGGGTCAAGGAAGGACTCTGCAAAGCCACCCGTCATCCGTGGCGGTACTGCGACGCCGGTGGCACCATGTACCTGTTCGCTCGAACTGCGGCCACGGACCCGACCGGCGGGTTCCTCGGAGACGCCGGCATCAAGCGGTTCGCCGAGACCTGCTCGACGACCGAGTTCACCGCCCACATGCGCATCTATGCGCCCGCCGCCGGCAATGACACCCACGACTTCTCCAGCGCCAAGTACGGGCAGGTGGTCGTCGCCACCACCCACCTCGACTTCCAGGACCACGCCGGCTGCTCGGGCCGCATCCACGGGTACTCCGACATCGCTGAACAATGGTTCATCGAAGCGATGAAGACGATCCCGGGATGGGAGATCCACCCCGGCTCGCTCGATCTCGGCAACGGAAACGAACCGTTCGTGGTCATGCGCGAACTCTCCGGCGTCGAAGTGCCGCACGTATACAGCAGCGACCGTTTCGCCACAGAAGTCGTGATTATCTGAGCGGGCACGATGATCGTGCTCGGGCAATCCGCCGGGCAGCCCGATCGAACACGACTTTGCCGTTTGTTGGCGTGATCGGTCCATGCCGCTCATCCACGCCTACGTACCCTGTGTCCAGGGATCCGATCACCGGTCGGCGGATCCGGGCGCTGCATCCCCGAGCCAAGGAGCCTTCTCGATGCGCACTAAGGCACGAACCGTTGCGAGCGCGTTCACCGCCGGGCTGTCGGTGGTGCTCATGGGATGCGCATCGAATGCGACGAAACGGGACGCAGCCGCGTCGGGTGCACCGACGACGGCGTCACCGACATCAACTACATCGACGAGTTCCTCGGTCGAGTCGGTCGAGTCGGTCGGCTCGACAGCCACCTCACTCGCACCGGACACGACGTCGGCGGCGGCGACGACG
>JAYUAM010000371.1:0-10524 GCA_043741295.1 Acidimicrobiia bacterium | reverse complement strand
GGGTGCCGTCGTAGCGGGCCATGTCCGGGTCCCAGCTCGCCGCCTTCACCCGCACTTCGGCGGTGACGAAGGCGGCCGGGTCGTCCGTCGGCAGGACGAGCAGCTCCTTGCCGTCAGGCTCGACGACTGCGCCGCCCTTGGCGACGAGCGTGTAGTGCGCAGTTCCACCGGAATGGCGGGCGACGAGTGATGGAGACATCCATCCGGCGGCGTAGCGGTTGACGGCGAGCGTCGCCTGCAGGTCGGCGAACCGGGCCTGCGACGACGAGGTCGTGTTCGGCTCGCGGCTCATGAGGTCGACCGGGTTGTCGTACTCGCACACGCCATCGAGGCGCACCGAACACGTGGACGACACCGGGCCGAGACCGGTGTAGGAGTGTGGCCAGTTGAGCATGTGGCCGATCTCGTGGACGGGCACGGAGAACCACGGCACGGTCGCCGGCGGGCCTTCGACTTCGAGCGTGTTTGAGGTGACCCGTCCGACGCGTTGGTTGTCGGGCCACAGCGTGCGGGCCGAGCAGTCGACCCCGCCGCAGCGGAGCCCCGGTCCGGCCAGCCCGCTGGCCGCGCTGGGCGAGCTCGACGGCACGTCGTAGAGCACGCCCCGCAGATCGGTCGGGATGTTCACACCGGTCGGTCGACACGGCACGAACGGCAGGTCGCTTCCGTTGAACGGACCGCTGCCGACGTAGCTGAGCTCGGGGGTGTAGCGGCCGCCGGACAACCACTGGTAGTACGGCACCGCGGCGCCGAGTTGGGCGAGGGCGGCGGCCGTGTCGCTCTGGCGGCCAACCGCGCGCTGACACACGACGAGCCCGATGCGGTCGGTGCCGAGCGTGTAGCGGCGCATGTCGCGACCGTCGGCCACGAGCCCGAGCGCGTCCTGCGGGAACCATCCGGTGATGTCGACGACGACATCGGTCGTTCCGCCCGAGTTGAACACCGACAGGTTCGCGTCCTGGTCCACGCCGACGATCACCGTGTTCGACACGATGCGGCCGGCGGCGAAGTTCACGCTCGACGCGGTCGGGCGCGGCGCACTCGACGGCCACACGGTGAGGAATCCGGCACTGGTCGCCGACGCGACGGTGACGTTCACCGCCACCGCACCGACGAAGCCACGGGGCAGCCCGCCGAGCTCGTCGATCTTCAGGAACCCGACCTCTCCGGGACCGAGTGCGGCGCCCGCCCGCTCGCGCGTGTCGAGCAGCCGTCGGGGTGCGAGCGCCTTGAACGTGTGCCCACTCACGAAGTAGCCGGTGATGTCGAGCACGACGTCGATCGTGCCGACGTGGTTGTAGATCACGATGGCGCCGCCATCGCCGAGCCCGACCACCGCACTGTTGGGCACCGTGTCCCCGCGCCGGACGTTCACGGAGCTGGTGGCGGGCAACGGCGCGCCCGCCGGGTAGGCCGTCAGGAACGTCGCCGCGGTGGCGTTCGTGGCCGTGAGGTTGACGGCGACGGCGGTGATGTTCGGGCGGTCGACCACCGGAAGCAGCGCGGCCACGTCGAGCGTGGCGCGACCATCGGGACCGAGCGCGCTCGTGCCGGCGAACCCGGGCTCGGCCACCCGGGTCTCGAGGACGCGCTGCGGCACGATCGCCGTGAACCCGGCGCCGGTCGGAATCCATCCGTTCACGTCGACGATCACGTGCACCGGGCCGTCGGAACCGTTGTGGATGCGGACCTGACCAGACGGATCGACCCCGACGACAACGCCGTTCGGGACGGTCTGGCCGGCCACGAAGTTGAGCGTCGAGGCCACCGGACGGTCTCCCTCGGGCCACACCGTGAGAAAGCCGGCCCCCACCGGCTGGTCGACCGTGACGTTCAACGCCACGCCGGCGATCTCGGCCGGAGCGACGCCGAGCGGAGCGACGACGCCCACGACGATGGTCTCGCGTGGCCCGACCGGCGCGCCCCGGTTGACGACGGCCACCTGCCCGGGGCGCGTGTCGAGAACGCGGCTCGGCGAGATCGGGACGAGCCCGTCGACGGCATGCGATGACTCCGGACCGCTTGAGGCCACGGCGTTCGCCTGGACGAGCGGGGCCGCCTGGACGAGCGGGGCCGCCACCACGGTCGGCAGCGCCACGATCGCGGCAACGGCCGTGACCCTGGCCAACACGCCGGCCGTGACCCTGGCCAACGCCCTGGCGCGACGTCGGTGCCGGCGCGCTCGCATCGTGCGATCGTACCGACGCCTCCCTCCGGGCGCTGGGTCGGCTCCGGATGCACGCGTCGGGGCACGTCAGCGGCCATCCACGAACCGGGCCGCCGCAGCGACTACACACCATGGTGCAGGTCCGTCGACCCTCGGAGCGCCGGTGACCGATCTTCTTCCCGTCCGTTCGTCTGCCAACCGCGCCGGCACCAGCCCGCCCGGAACCAGCCCGCCCGGAACCGGCCCGTCCGGCCAGCCGGGTGACCGGGAGCGCGTGCCCGACGCCGACGAACGTACGCGGGTCGTGTTCGACACCTCGGTGCTCGTCGCCGACCCATCGTGCCTCTATGCCTATCCGGGAGCCGACCTCGTCGTGCCCCTCACCGTGATCGAGGAACTCGACGGGTTGAAGGCACGGATGGACGACGTCGGGCGGGCGGCACGGGCCTCGCTGCGCCGCCTCGAGGAGCTGCGCATGTCGGCCGGCGGGTCGTTGGCCATGCCCGTGCCGGTGGACGACGTCCCCGGTTCGGCGACCGTGCGCATCGAGCTGAACGGCGTCCAGACGCACCTCCTCCACGAGCATGGTCTCGACCCGGGCAAGCCCGACAACCGCATCATCGGCGCCGCACTCGGGCAGGCGGCGAACGGCCCGACGCGCCTGTTGTCGAACGACGCCGCGCTGCGCATCAAGGCCGCGCACCTCGGGCTCGACGCCGCCGAGCACCGGCCGACGATCGGCGCGCCGTCCCGCCTGGCCACCGGCTGGTCGTCCCTTCCGACGACGCACGATCGCGTCGACTGTCTGTACGCCGCGGGAGCACTGGCGGTCGACGCCGTCGACGGGGCCGAGGTGGTCGCCGAGAACGGCTTCGCCGTGTTGCGCAGCGGCTCGCAGTCCGCGCTCACCCGTCGACGAGCTGACGAACTGGTCCTGCTGCCGTCGACGTCGCCCGAGGCGTGGGGACTGCGGGCACGATCGAAGGAGCAGCGCTTCGCGCTCGAACTCCTGCTCGATCCTGAGGTGACGGTCGTCGCCCTCGACGGCCGCGCCGGCACCGGCAAGACCATCCTCGCCGTCGCCGCCGGGCTGGAGCAGGTCGTCGAGCAAGGCGCGTACGAGCGTCTCGCCATCTACCGTCCGCTCGTCCCGGTCGGGCGCGCCGACGTCGGCTTCCTGCCCGGCGGGCTCGATGAGAAGCTCGACCCGTGGATGTCGGCGATCTACGACTCGATCGTGGCGCTCACCGACCGCCGATCGTCGCGCGACGCCGGCGCGCTGATCGACGAGCTGACCGGGCGCGGCACGCTGTCGCTCGAGTCGGTGACGTTCCTGCGGGGCCGCTCGCTGCACCGCCAGATGGTCATCGTCGACGAAGCCCAGAACCTCGAACCGACGACGCTCAAGACCATCCTCACCCGCGTCGGGGAGGATACGAAGGTCGTGTTTACGGGCGACACGAGTCAGATCGACGCTCCCTACCTGAGCGACACGAACAACGCCCTCGCCGTACTGTGCCAGGCGTTCCGCAACCAGGCCTGCTTCGGCCACATGACGCTCACGGCCTGCGAGCGCAGCCAGACGGCGAGCCTCGCCGCCGAACTGCTCTGACACCGCATCACAGTCGCACAGCCACGTTCGCGTTCCCAGAAATTTCTCGGCGTGCCAGGTTGCGTCAGCCGGTCAAGCGTTTAGTATTAAATACATGCAACTGGTTGCTGACCACCCCGCCACCACCATCAGCATCGGTCCTGCCACCTGGGCCGCGCAGGCCGCGTGCAAGGGCGAGACCGACCTCTTCTTCCCACCCCGCGCCGAGCGACCACAGGCGCGCGTGCGGCGGGAAGCCAAGGCGGCCCGGCTCTGCGTCAGCTGTCCTGTCGCCGGTGACTGCCGTTCGTCCGCCCGCGCCAACCACGAGTACGGCTTCTGGGGCGGCGAGAGCGAGGAGCAACGTCACCTCGCCGGCTTCACCGTCGCCGCGCCGATCGGCGTGCGGCTGCGCTCGTACCACCCGCCGCGCACGGCCTGACGGCGCACCGCATCATCGCGTCCGTCCGTCCGGCCCGCGCACCGGCACCCCAACTGCGTGACACCCTCGGCGTAGGGTGACGGGTGTGGTTGCCAGTGCCCCCACGCTCGCCCTTCCGATCGCCGACCAGCGCTACTCCGTGGTCGATGTAGAGACCAGCGGTCTGTCGGCGCGTCGTCATCGCATTCTGCAGATCGCCGTCGTCACGGTCGATGGCGCCGGCGAACCGGTCGACCACTGGTCGAGCGACGTGCGGCCCCATCTGTGGCGTGTCGGCCCCCGTCAGGTCCACGGGCTCACCATCCGACGCCTACGGCGCGCTCCCCCGCTTCACACGCTCGTGCCCGAGCTCGTCCGCCGCCTTGACGGCACGGTGGTAGTGGCTCACAACGTCGGCTTTGACTGGGCCTTCGTAGCGCGCGGCCTGCGCCGCGCCGGCTACGAACCTCCTGACGCGCTCCGGCTGTGCACGCTGAACCTCTCACGCTCGCTCGACCCCGAGTTCGCCCGTTCGCACCGCCTTGCCGATGTCTGCGAACGCCACGGCGTCGAACTGCGCAACGCCCACGACGCGCTGGCCGACGCACTGGCGACCGCGGCGCTGCTTCCGCGTCTGCTCGGTGAGTCGACGGCGCAGAGCCTCGACGAGCTCGGACCGGTCGTGCGCGGCTCGAGCAAGGCCTGGCCGGCGGTCGCGGAGCGACGCCGGCGGTGGTCCGTCCGCCGTCGTCGCTGAGCACCGGTCGGTCCCCTACGCTCGTCGTCATGTCCGTTGACCGTGCAGCCTGGCGGCCGCCGCCGGCCCCTGGCCGATGATCGGATCAAGCCCGCCCCCGAGCGTGCCAACGTCGACACCGCGCATCGTGCTGACCATGATCGTGAAGAACGAGGCACATGTTCTCGAGCGGTGCATCGCGGCGATCCGGCCCGTCATCGACGCGTGGTGCATCGTCGACACCGGTTCGACCGACGGGACCCAGGACCTTGCCCGCCGTCTGCTCGCCGACCTCCCCGGCGAACTGCACGAGCGCGTCTGGCAGGACTTCGCCCACAACCGTACCGAAGCGCTCGCGCTCGCCCGACCGCTCGGCGAGTACTCGTTGATGATCGACGCCGACGTCGTGTGCGAGATCGACGAGCCCAGCCGCTCACAGGAGCTGCGTAGCCAGCTGACGGCCGACCTCTACGACGTCACGATCATCGACGGTGCGATCGAGTACTACCGCCCCCTGCTCACAAGTACTGCGCTCACCTTCGGCTATCGGGGCGTGCTCCACGAGGCGCTCAGCTCGCCTGCGGGCGCCGTGGCCGGTGGCCCGCTGCCCGGCACTCGCTACCGCTCGCGGTTCGACGGCGCCCGCTCGCAGAACCCGCGCAAGTTCCTCGACGACGCCGCGCTGCTCGAGTCCGTCATCGCCGACGGGCGCGACCTCGACCTCCTCCCGCGCCACACCTTCTACCTCGCCCAGAGCTATCGCGACGCCGGGATACCCGACAAGGCGCTCGCCGTGTACGAGCAACGGGCGGCGATGACGGACGTCTGGGTCGAAGAGCGCGCCGTCGCCTGGACGTGGGTCGGGCACTTGCGCCGGCGCCTCGACGAGCCGGTCGAACGCGTGCTCGACGCCTATCTCCACGCGTTCGACTGCGCCCCGTGGCGGGCCGAGGCGATGTACCACGCGGCGAACACGGCCCGGGCCGCCGACCGCCTACCGACGGCCTACGCGTTCGCCCGCGCCGGCTTCGTCGTACCCCGGCCCGAGCGGGCGTTGTTCCTCGAGCCCGATGTGTACGACTGGAAGATCGCCTACGAGTTGTGCATCGCCGCGTACTACGCCAACCAACCCTCCGTTGGTGCCGAGGCCTGTCGGCGCGTGCTCGCCTGTCCGGATGTGCCGGCGCCCGAACGCGCTGCCGCCGAAGGCAACCTCGCGTTCTACTGAGCCCGCTGAGCACCGGGCTTCAGGCTCCGGGCTTCAGGCTCCGGGCTCCGGGCTTACGGCCTACGGCTTCAGGCTCGGATCGAGGGAGACGGCCTTGGCGACGAAGTCGGCACCCTCGACGTCCTTGCCCGAGGTGATGAGCAGCTTGCCGAGATTGAAGGTGGCGTTGGCGTTCTTCGGCTCGACGGCGACGGCGGCGCGCAGCAAGGCGATGGCACCTTCGGTGTCGCCCTTGGCCGCCTTGATCAGCGAGAGGTTGTAGAGCGCCGGCACGTAGGAGCTGTCGATCTTGAGGGCACCGGTGTAGTTGGTGGTCGCCTCGTCGACTCCGCCGCGCTGCTGCGCGATCTGTCCGAGGTTGTACAGAGCGAACTTGTTCGCCGGGTCGGCGACGAGGATGGCCTTGTAGGCGACGACCGCCTCGTCGAGCTTTCCGGACGTGTGCAGCGCCAGGGCCTGGTCGAGCGTCGGGACCGACCCGGCCGGCTTGGCGGCCGACCCGCCGGCGGAAGCGGCGACCGACGAGGTCGTCACGGCGACCTCCGGCGATGCCGCGGTCTTTGGAGCAGTGAGGCGCCCGGCGACGAACCCGATCATCAACGCGGCCACCAGCCCACTGACGAGCACGGCGATGCCGCGGCCGCCGTCGAGCAGGCCGGCCCGGTAGCGAGGGGCTCCCCACCCGGTGTCGTTGGTGTCCGCCTGCTCCATCGTCCGCTCCGTCTCGATCGCCATAGTCTCACCCCTGATTGGTGACTGCTCCGGTATGTCCTATGGCGCCAGGGTCTCGACGACTCCGACAACACGCTCTCTTGACGGTGCGAGCGGCGGAATCCACCGCTCGGCCGTCCTAGCGACCACAATCAGTAGCGATGTACGCGCGTATGGGGCGGAGCCGCCGCCCGCCCCATACGCACGCCGCCCGGCTTGCGCTCAGCCGATCCGCACCGCCCACGCCACCCGGACGGTCGCCGGGGTGGCGACCGGCGTGAGCTTCTCGAGGGCGATCGTCTGGCCGGCGGTGACGACGACGCTGTTGGCGTTGTCGCTGCAGGCCACCTGCGCCGCACCGGTGATCGTGCAGGTGACGGGCGTGACCACACCGTCGATGACGACGGCGAACGTGTAGCTGTCGGCGGCCGCGTCTCCCCCGGTCCCGACCGGTCCGTCGAGATGGATCTGCAGGTTGCTGAGCGTGCCTCCCACCGGAAGCGCTACCGCCGCCCGGGCGAGCACGGTCTCGCTGTTGAAGAGGCCGGCCTGCAGGAACTGGATCGCCCCGTTGTTCGCCGAGCCGCCACCAGCGAGGATCGTGGCACCGAAGCCGCCGGTGGCACCGGTCGCACCGGGGGCGCCAGCGGCGCCGGGAACACCCGCCGCACCCGGGGCGCCGGTGGCGCCGGTACCCGTCGCTCCGGTTGCGCCGACCGGTCCGGTCGGTCCCGCCGGCCCGGTCGCACCCGTGGCGCCGGTAGCACCCGTGGCGCCGTTAGCACCCGTGGGGCCGACGAGGCCCTGAACGCCCGGATCGCCAGTTGCGCCGGGACCGCCGCTCGCACCGGTCGCGCCGACCGGTCCGGTCGGTCCCGCCGGCCCGGCCGCACCTTGCAAACCGGTCGCACCGATCGGCCCAGCGACACCAGCCGGTCCAGCGTTCCCCGTCGCACCGGTCGGCCCAGCGACACCAGCCGGTCCAGCGTTCCCCGTCGCACCGGTCGTGCCGGTCGGTCCTTCCGGGCCGGCCGGGCCCGTCACGCCCTGCAAACCGGTGGCTCCGGTGGCTCCGGTGGCTCCCGTAGCCCCAGTGGCTCCCGTAGCCCCAGTGTCACCCGTCGGCCCCGCCACTCCCTGCAGACCCAGAGCTCCTGTGGCGCCGACCTCGCCCTTCGCTCCGGTCGCACCAGTGCCACCCGTCGCACCAACGTCGCCCGTCGCGCCAGTTGCCCCCACCGCGCCGGATCCACCCGTCGCACCAACGGCTCCAACGTCACCCGTCGCGCCAGTTGCCCCTACCGCGCCGGATCCACCCGTCGCACCGACGGCCCCAACGTCACCCGTCGCGCCAGTTGCCCCCACCGCACCTGTCGTTCCGGGAGCCCCGGTGGCACCGGTCACTCCGGCCGGGCCTACTGGCCCCGTTAGACCCTGCAGGCCGGTGGCTCCGGTCAAACCCGCCGCGCCCGCGTCGCCGGTTGCCCCGGTGGCTCCCGTGCCGCCGGTCGCACCCGCGGCACCCGAAGCACCGGTCGAACCGGTCGCACCGGCGGCACCAGTGGCCCCGGTCGCACCCGCGGGCCCAGTCGGACCGGCCGGCCCTGTCGCACCCTGAAGACCGGTCGCACCAATCGCGCCCGTCGCACCTGCGGCACCGGTCGCACCTGCCGCACCGCTCGCACCCGCCGCACCGCTCGCACCCGCCGCACCGCACGCACCCGCGGCACCGCTAGCACCCACGGCACCGGTCGCGCCTGCGGCACCGGCAGCACCACTTGCGCCTGCGGCGCCGGTCGCACCCGCGGCACCCGATGAGCCGGTCGTGCCCTGAGAACCTGTCGTCCCAGCGGCGCCGCTCGCGCCCGTTGCACCAGTGGCGCCGGTAGCACCAGTTGCGCCCGTCGAGCCTGCGGCGCCGCTCGCACCGGTGGCGCCCGTGTCGCCGCTACCCCCGGTCGCACCGGCTGCGCCGGTCGGACCGGCCGGCCCTGTCACACCCTGAAGACCCGTCGCGCCAGTCGATCCCGTCGCGCCAGTCGATCCCGCGGTGCCGCTCGCACCGGTTGCCCCAGTCGATCCCGCCGTGCCGCTCGCACCGGTTGCCCCGCTAGCACCTGTCTCACCGGCCGCACCGGCGGGTCCGCTCGCACCCGTTGCACCAGCGGCACCGGTCGAGCCCGTCGAGCCGGCGGCGCCACTCGCTCCCGTTGCACCAGTACCCCCTGTCGCGCCAGTACCCCCGGTCGCACCGGCTGCGCCGGTCGAACCCGTCGGCCCGGTCGCACCCTGCAGGCCCGCCGCACCTGTCGCGCCCGTGGCACCCGTCGCGCCACGAGCGCCCGTCGCACCGGTCGAGCCTGCCGCGCCCGTCGCACCGGTCGCCCCCGTCGCACCGGTCGCCCCCGTGGCTCCGGTCGCGCCCTTCTCGCCCTTCTCGCCCTTCTCGCCCTTGGCACCCTTCGGACCGTGGGGCCCGTCGGCGGACGACCAGTTCAGCGGGATGTTGGCGAGCTGGTAGCCGCTGATGCATTCGTGGGCGGACGGGACGTACACATCGGGCTTCGTCGGCGTGAACTCCTGCACCCGAAAGCACAGCTCGAGGAACGCCGGAGCCGTCGTCGCCCCTGCCTGGAGCGCGGGGATCGCACCAGCGATTCCCGCAGCGGCGACAGCCGCTCCTACCGCCGCCTGGGCGACCTTCGTCGACCGGTTCTTGTTGCGCGCCATGGAACTCCGCCTCTCGCCGTTGCTCGCGAAAACGAGCCGTCAGCCCCGGGGCCGACGTAGTACCAGGAGGAGACCACGAGTCCCTGACCTGGTCAAGCACGACATTTTTGCGGTGGCAACAATGTTGAACGCTGTGTTGCAGGCCGACCACACCGGGCGACAATTTCGACAAATAGTTACCGTTCTAGGGGGTTGGCACGCAGGGGTCAGCCACATCGCTGCGGCCGTCCTCCAGACGAGATCCAGAGCGTCCAGAGCGTCCCGGCCCGAACAGAGCGAGACCTGCCTACGATGCCGCGAGACGGTCAGCAAGGGGGCCGGAGGTGGAGGCCGAAGTGGACGTTCTCCGAGACGGAGACCGGATGATCAACCAACGCGAACTCCTCGAATGGTTCGAGGATGTGGCCATCGGTCGAGCGCCGGCGACGGCCGTGCGGCTGCTCACCGACGACCTCGTGGCGCGCCGGGAGACGTTGCGCGGCATGTACGCGCGCATCGTCGGCCACCCGCGGTTCGGCGGTGCATGGCCCCCGTCGCTCCCGGCGGGCGCCATCGCCCCACAGGTGACCGACGTGTACGCCGGACCACCGCCGGAGTCGCTGTGGTTCGCGGTGGTCGGCTCGCCCCACCCGTACATCGAGATGGGGCAGCTCGTGAACCAGCTCGAGCAGCTGCGGCGGTTCGTGCACCTCGACAGCTGGGTGAACCGGGCCGCGGCTGGCGAGTTCCGCGCCGTACTTTCTCACGCCAGCGCGCAGAGTCCGGGCGATGTCGCAGCGTTGGCGTTCGGGTTCCTCGACCCGCACGTGTCGGATCGGGTCGCCGGCATCGCCAGCGCGACGCGAGCACTCGACGAGGTCGCCACTCGCGCCAGGCTCGCTCGCGATGGCGGGGCTCTCGGCGTCGACGGCCCGCGTTCGCGGGCGCGCGCGCTCGTGTG
>JAYUAM010000370.1:0-1837 GCA_043741295.1 Acidimicrobiia bacterium | reverse complement strand
CGCAAGACGCGCTCGACCAGTCGAATGCGGGTGCCGCGCGGCTGTCGCCGCCGTCCACGGCTCCGACTGCGCCGCCGCCGAGCGAGGCCCCGACGCCGCCCGAGACGAAGTCGGACCGCCAGGTCTCCCGCACCGTCGTCGGTGTCGCCGCCGGTACGCTCGTTCCGCTGTTGCTCGTCATCACCTACGTCGTCGCTGTGCTCGGCTTGAAGCGTCGGCGGCGCCGCAGACTGCGGGACAACGGACCGAGCGCGGCGCGCGTGAGCGGGGCGTTCGCGTCGGCGTTCGACGTGGTGGTCGACCTCGGTGGCCAGGCCCGCGAGTCGCTCACCGACAGCGAGCTCGTCGATCGGGCACCGCCGACGTTCGTGGCGAGCGGTGCCCTCGACACGTTGGCGCGGCGGAGCACGACCGCCACGTTCGGCCCGCGACCACCCGAGGAGGTCGACGCCGACGACGCGTGGGCTGACGCCGGCACGTTCGCCGCCGAGGTCGCCACCCGGGTCGGACGGTTGCGTTGGCTCCGGGCCCGCCTCAGCCTGCGGTCGCTACGGCGTGGCCTTCAGTCGTCGTAGGTGACGACCGGCGACGTCGCCTCGTTCAGCTCGGCACCGCCCGAAAGCCCGGGATCGAGGTTGCGGGACGCCGAACCGCGGCGCCCGCTCGTCGTCGCGAGCGCCAGCTGCTCGGACGCCTCGCGGGAGCCGGACGCCGCGGACACGGTCGGCTCGCTGGCGGTGGTGCGCGCCGTGCGGCGCCGCCGGCTCGAGTTGACGATCACCGGGAGCAGTTCGCCCTCGCGCGTCTGCAACTGGCGGACGACCGCTTCCAACGAGGTGAGGCGCTGGCGACGGTGCGGGATGGCAAGGACGATGGCATCGACGGCGGCGGCGATCTGCACGGTCGTCGCGGCGTCGAGCAGCGGCCCGGCATCGAACACGATGACCTGGGCCTCGTTGTCGAGCCGCTCGAGCAGCGCGGCGACGTTCGAGCGGCGCAACACGGGATTGCCGGGCTTGGCGCCCTGACCGAGGACCCGCACGTCGGGTGTCAGCGGGGTGAAGATCGGGCGGTTGCCGGCGTGGGTCTGGCCGCGCTTGCGATCGACACCGGTGAGCTTCACGTCGGTGATGCGGTCGATGCGGGCGAGCAGTGCCGGGATGCCAGCGTCACCGGTGGTACGGAACACCTCGGAGATCTCGGGATCGTTCTGGTCGGCGTCGACGAGTACCACGGTGGAGCCCTTGCGGGCGAACTTGCCGGCCATCGCCGCCGCCAACGTGGTGACCCCGGCGCCGCGTTCGGTGCCGATCACCGCGACCCGGAGCGCGGAGGTGGGGCTGGCGTTCGCCTCGGCGCGCACGCAGAGCAGATCGATCGCTCCTTCGGCCGAGCCGGGCAGTGTCTTCATCAGCTCACCGCGCGGGCCGCCGAGGGCACGGATGCGGGGAAGGCGGGCGGCCACCGGCTGGCCGAGCAGCTCTTCGACTTGAGCAGCGTCGATGACCTTCTTCGACAGCCGGGCGGCGAGCAGGGCGAGGGCCACGCCGAGCAGCGGCCCGCCGAGGAAGCCGGCGAGCACCTGGCGCTTCGAGCCGGTGATCGGGATGGTCGGCAGGGGAGCGAGCTGGCGGATCTCGGTCGTGACCTTCAGGCTCGTGACCAGTTCCAGTTGGGTCTGGATGCCGACGAGCTGGTCCTCCTGCTTGACCAGCAGGTCACGCTCGGCGACCTGTGGCTGCACCTCGGGCGGGATCACCGTGGCGCCCGGGAGGATCTTGATGTTGATCTCCTGGCTCAGCTGGCCGATCCTCGTCTGGATCTTCGTCAGCCGGGC
>JAYUAM010000369.1:0-1838 GCA_043741295.1 Acidimicrobiia bacterium | reverse complement strand
AGGCGTGCGGATCGTCGTAGGTGATCCACGAGCGCGACGTCCACGACACGAGGGGCCCGGACGGGCCGCAACGCGCCGAAGCGCTGATGGCCGGATGGTGGGCGGAAGCGCCGGAGGGCAGCACGAGGCCGCCCGTGACGACCACGGCGAGCGCGAGCGTGCCGAGGACCGCGTCTCGTCCGCCGTGTCGTCGACCTTCCGCCCTACGCATGCCGTCCGCCTCGCCGTTCAACTCGCCCAGTAGTGATCTATCGACGCAGGGCGAACATCCGCCTCGCAAAAGACAAGACTTGACTAAGTCGAAACATATCGGCGCCGAGGGCCGGGTCCAACATCGGTGGCAGAAGAACCACGGCGCGTGGCGGTCGGGGCTCACTTCCCGAGGCGAACGCGCGCAGCGCGCGCAGCAGAGCCTCAGGCCCACGTGCGAGGCCGGCGCGCCGGCCGCTACTTGTTGCCGGCGTCCCGCTCGACCTGTTGCGCCTTGACCCGCCGATTGGCCAACCGCAGCAGCCAGACCACGGCGGCCACCGGGACCAGGACGAACAGCATCTCGTCCCAACCACCTTGGTGCCCGAAGATCATCGACATCTCCCATCCCGAGTTGGAGCGCCGCACCCGTGGCGCACCGGTGACACTGCGGCGATGCCGACCCGGCCGGCCGTCGTTGTTCCGCTGCGGTCGTCCGGGGACATCGTCAACTGGCACGGTAGCGTGGGGTTGGCCGCCCGTGCGCCTCGTACGGCGTGAACCAGCCGACGGTGCAAGCCGACCGTGCCAGCCGACAGCAAGCCAGCAGACCGCAAAGCCAGCAGAAAACCCAGAGGGTGACGAGACCGTGCGCGCGCAGGTAGAGCAGACCATCGAAGTGATCCGGCCCGCGCTGCAGGCTGATGGCGGTGACATCGTACTGCGCGGGGTCGACGAGGAGACCGGCGTCGTCACGGTCACTCTGGTCGGTGCCTGCGGCACCTGCCCGGCTTCGAGCCAGACGTTGAAGGCGGGCATCGAGCGGATCATGCGCGACCGGGTCGACGGCGTCACCGAAGTCGTCAACGTCGAGTGACGTTGCCCTCTCGCGACCCCGGGACGCTCCTGGCCGCCGCTCGCAACGGCGACCGCGCCGGCCTCGCTCGGCTGCTGTCGATGGTCGAGCGCGGGGGCGAAGATGCCCGCGCCGTCTCCCGATTGGTCTACCCGCTCGCTGGCGCGGCGTACGCCGTCGGGCTCACCGGCGCACCGGGTTCCGGCAAGTCGACGTTGACGAGCGCCGTCATCGGCCACCTGCGCTCGATGGACATCGAGGTCGCGGTCCTCGCCATCGACCCGTCGTCGCCGTTCTCGGGCGGCGCCATCCTCGGTGACCGCGTGCGCATGCAGGACCACGCCACCGACCCCGGCGTCTTCATCCGCTCGATGGCCACGCGCGGGCACCTCGGCGGCCTGGCGTTGGCGACGCCCGAGGCGATCCGCGTGCTCGATGCCACGGGCCGGCACTGGGTGCTCGTCGAGACGGTGGGCGTCGGCCAGGTCGAGGTCGAGATCGCCGGCAAAGCCGACACGACCGTCGTCGTCGTCAACCCCGGTTGGGGCGACAGCGTGCAGGCGAACAAGGCCGGGCTCATGGAGATCGCCGACGTCTTCGTGATCAACAAGGCCGACCGCAAGGGCGTCGACGAGACGCGTCGCGATCTCGAGCTGATGCTCGACCTCACCGACCTGTCCGAGCTCGACGGGTGGCGCCCGCCGATCATCCCCACGGTCGCCATCGAGGGCAAAGGCATCGCCGAGCTGTGGGACGCCGTCACCGCCCACCGGGCCCACATCGAGGCTTCGGG
>JAYUAM010000368.1:0-4553 GCA_043741295.1 Acidimicrobiia bacterium | reverse complement strand
GGCTCGAGCAGCACCCGTCCGTCGCCGACGCGGGACCGGCGTCGACGTGAGCATGTACGCCGACACGAGGACGGCCGCCGGCTCGCGCTCGTTCGTCCTCGACCATGTCAGCGTCGTCACGGTGGACGCCGACGACTCGGTGCTCGCCGACGGCACAGGGGCGATCGCCGTCGTCGACGGGGCGATCGTCGGCGTCGGTCCGTCGTCAGCCGTACGGACCGCCCATCCGTCTTCGACGGTCGTCGACGGTCGGGGCGGCATCGTGCTGCCCGGGCTCGTGAACGCCCACGCCCACCTGGCGATGACCCTCTTTCGCGGCGTGGCCGACGACCGCGACCTGCAGGCGTTTCTCGCCCGCATCCTGCCCCTGGAGGCAACGGTCCTCAACGAGCGCACCGTGCGCGCCGGCGTGCGGCTGGCCATCGCCGAATCGCTGCGCGCCGGCTGCACCGCGGCGCTCGACATGTACTTCTGGCCCGAGGCCGAACGGGAGGAGGCCGAGACCGCCGGGTTCCGGTTGGAGACCGGGCCGGCATTCATCGGCTTCGACGGGCCCGACCGCATGTCGTTCCCCGTCCGCCTGGCATGGGCCGACGAGCTGCTCGCGGCGTGGCCGGGCAACCGGTGGATCATGCCCCACTCCACCTACACGCTCACGCCCGACGAGCTCGCACAGGTGGTGGCGCTCGGCCGGCGCCACGGCGCCCGCACCCACGTGCACGCCGCCGAGAACCAGGCCGAGGTCGACGATGTCGTCGCCCGCTATGGCCGCCGCCCGGTGGAGCTGCTCGCCGATCTCGGCGCCCTCGGTCCCGATGTCACGCTCGCCCACGCCGTCGTGCTCAGCGACGACGAAATCGCCATGATCGCCTCCGCCGGCGCGATGGTGGCCCACTGCCCGGTGTCGAACCTCAAGACGGGAGCCGGGTTCTGCCGGGTTCCCGAGCTGCTCGCGTCGGGAGTGACCGTGGGGTTGGGCACGGACGGCACCGCGACGTCGAACGACCTCGACCCGTTCGTGGTGATGCGCACGACCGCCATCGGCCACAAAGGCCATCGTCAAGACGCGTCGGTGCTTCCGGCCGCCTCCGTGTTGCGGCTGGCGACGATGGGTTCGGCACGGACGGCCGGGCTCGACCACCTCGTGGGCTCGATCGAGGTCGGCAAGCGCGCCGACCTCGTGCTCCTCGACGGCGACAGCCTCGCCCTCACGCCTACGTTCGATCCGGTGTCGTCGATCGTGTACGCCGCGAGCCGCGCCGACGTGCGCGACGTGTGGGTCGACGGTCGCCACGTCGTCGACGACCGCCGCCTGACCACGATCGAGAGCGACGCCGTGCTCGCCGAGGTGCGGGCGCTGGCCGCCGCCATGCCGACCGCACCGTGAGCACGACCGTGCCCGGCCAAGGCCCGGACGGCCCACTCGGCGACACGCCAGGCGACGACGAGGTGCATCGCGCCCGCGAGGCGGTGCACGACACGTGCCTGCGCATGGTGGCCGACCGGCTCGTGGTCGGTTCGGCCGGCAACGTGAGCATGCGTGTCGGCCCGCGGCACGCGGTCGTCACCGCCGGTGGGGTGCCCTACGACAAGCTGTCGGCCGCCGACCACCCGGTGATCGATCTCCGTGACGGGACCGTCGTCGCCGCGCTCGGCGGGCGCCCGCCGACGAGCGAGATCGCCCTGCACGTCGCCATCCTGCGGGCTCGACCCGCGGTTCGTGCCGCAGCCGATGCGGACGCTGCGCTCGAAGCGGTGGACGCCATCGTGCACACGCATTCCCGCCACGCGGCGGCGTTCAGCGTGGCGCGCATCGACCTGCCGTTCGTCCTCAACGAGAACATCGGGCCACGCACGGAACGGGTGCTCGTGACCGCGCCGTACGCCCCGCCGGGCAGCACCGACCTCGGTGCGACGACGCTGGCCACGCTCGACCGTCAGCCCGGCTCACGCGCCTGCCTGCTCGCCAACCACGGTGTCGTTGCGGTGGCCGGCGACCTCGACACCGCCTACCTGATCGCCGCCCAGGTGGAGTGGCTCGCCGAGGTCACCTACCTCGCCCGCACGCTCGGCGGTGAGCACGTGCTCACCGCCGAGCAGCAGGACGCCATCGGCCGCAACTACCGCTTCACCGTCGGCCGCGAACGGCCGACGAACTGACGGGTGCCGCGGCCGACGAAGCACGCCGCTACGCCTCAGTTGGTCAGTGCCTTCACCAGCTCGGCGACGTTCGGCACACCGATGCCGGTGACGCGGTCGTAGCCGGGCGAGGCGGCGAACGCCCCGTTCGTGCCGGCGGTGATGTCCCGGAAGGCGGCCGTGCCGATCAGCGGGTAGATGAGCGGGTTGAGGAACCCGAGCGCCGGCTTGCCGGCTTTGGTGCGGGCCTCGTTGAGCAGCGCGCAGAATCCGGCCCACACCGGCGCGCTCCAGCTCGTGCCGCCGATCTGCACGTCGTGACCCTGGAGCACGACGAGGGCGCCGGTGTTCGGGTCGGCGGCCAGGCTCACGTCGGGCACGAGCCGGAAGTTGCCGGCCGGCACACCGGTGCCGGTCTGCCACGGCGGACGGGGGAAGAAGATGCTCGCTCCGCCGCCGCTACCGGCCCACCCGGTCTCGCTCGCCACGGTGCCGTTGACGGCGAGGTGCAACGACGTTCCACCAACGCCGACGACCACCGGATCGGACGACTCGTACTCCACCTGCAACGGCCCGTTCGACCCATGACCGGTCTGGTCGGGGTTCGAGCCGGCGTCGCCGCTGGACACGAACACGTTCACGCCGGCGGCGGCCAGGCGCAGAAACTTCTGGTGCTGCGTGGCGACCTCGCCGTTCGGTCCGCCGAGGAACGTCTCGCCGAGGCCGAGGCTGATCGACAGCTGGCGCATGCCTGGGTTGCGCGGCAGGTCGGCGATGATCCGGTCGAGCGCGCGATCGAGATCGACGAACCGAAGCGACCCGGAGGCGTAGATGCGGATCTTCGCACCGGGTGCGATGCCGCTCGACCACTCCACGTCGAGCGTCTCTTCGCCCTCGGGAGGCGGAAGCGTGCCACCGTTGACGTTGATCCGCTTCACCTGCGACGCCTTCACTGTCAGGCCATTTCGCTTCCAGAACGCCTGGAGATCGGCGGTGGTGGGCACCGTGTCGATGAGGATGGCGATCGTCTGGCCGGCGCCGGTGAGATTCAGGCCCTTCGCGCCGTAGGCGGCGAGCACCTCGGACACGAGGTAGGGCGGCGCGTTCATCGTCTGCGGCGTCGGACCGGCTGCCGGCGCGGCAACCGGGCCGCCCGGCATGAGCTTGCGACTGTGCTTGTTGGCGTGACGGAAGGGCTGCAACCCGATGATCGCCTGCACGCCACCGCCGACCTCGGCCGGCAGGCTCGGTGCAGTGCGCGCGGCGTTGTAGGTGATGCCATCGCGCGTGACGCGCACCATGTCGACGTCGAGTTGCTTGGCGATGTTCGACACCGACGAGGTGGCGTACACCGTGGCCCCGTCGGCGGACACGTGGTCGACCGTGAAGCCGTGGCCACCCAACCAGGCGACGAGCCTCTCGCGGTCGGCGGCGGGCGCCTTGATGGCGTTCAGCTCCTTCAACGGTACGACCTCGCCTCGGGCGACGCGCGCCTCGAGATCGTCGGCGGCGCCCTTCGGCAGGGACAGCGAGAAGAGCACGTCCATCGTCTCGTCGAGATGGTGGGTGCTCGCCGATCGCACCATCATCCCGGTCGGTGTCACGCCGTCCTCGAGGGGCAACGGAACGATGCTGTCGTGGAACACTTTTCTGGCGGCCATGGCTTCTCCTTGGGTTGCGTGCTCGTTGTGCGTGAAGACGGTTCTCGTGCGCCCGTTGTCCTGCCCGTCCCTGCAGTCTGCCTTGACGGTGTGACGAGGTTCGGTCGGCTGTTCACCGCCGACCGTCGCGCTGCACCGATGTTGAGTCCCGACGTCCCGGGGAGATACGTCGCCCGTCGGTCCGCAGTAGGTTTCGGGCATGGGGCAACACGTGACACTCACCTCCGCCGACGGCTTCGAGCTCGACGCCTACCGCGCCGATCCTCCGGGCGATGCCGCTGTGTACGGCGCCGTGGTGGTCATCCAGGAGATCTTCGGCGTGAACAGCCACATCCGTTCCGTGGTCGACCGCTACGCGACGAACGGCTACGTGGCCATCGCGCCGGCGCTGTTCGACCGGGTCGAGCGGGGTGTCGAGCTCACCTACGAGGCGCCGGACGTCGAGATCGGGCGGGGCATCGCCCGGGGCGGCAAGCTCGACAACGACCAGTCGCTGCTCGATGTGCGCGCCGCCGCGGCCGCAGTGTCGAGCGCGGCCGGCAGAGACGCCAAGGTCGGTGTCGTCGGGTTCTGCTGGGGCGGCATGCTCGTCGCCCGCTCGGCGATCGAATCGGCTGACGTGTTCTCCGCCGCCGTCGCCTACTACGGCGGCGGTGCACCGGCCCTCGCCGACCAGCACCCGACCGTGCCGATGATGATGCACTTCGGCGAGCACGACACCGCCATCCCGCTCGCCGATGTCGAGGCACTGCG
>JAYUAM010000367.1:0-1842 GCA_043741295.1 Acidimicrobiia bacterium | reverse complement strand
GGGTGACGGGAGGAATCCTTCGGCGACCGACTCTGCGTTGACCCGACATTCGATGGCGTGACCGCGGACTACGACGTCGTCCTGGCCGAAGCCGAGCGATTCACCGGCGGCGATCCGCAACTGCGCCCGCACGATGTCGACCCCGGTCACGCTCTCGGTCACGGGGTGTTCGACCTGCACCCGCGTGTTGATCTCGAGGAAGGAGAACTCACCACGATCGAGATCGAGCAGGAACTCGACCGTCCCCGCCCCCTGGTAGTCGAGCTGACGACCGAGCGCGACTGCGGCATCGGCGAGGCGATGGTGGAGGTCGGCGGACAGAACGGCAGCCGGCGCCTCCTCGACGAGCTTCTGGAAGCGACGCTGCGTCGAGCAGTCGCGATCGCCCAGGTGGACGATGTTGCCGTGCTGATCGCCGAGCAGCTGCACCTCGACGTGCCGGGCGTGCTCGACGTAACGCTCGACGTAGAGGCGCCCGTCGCCAAACGCGGCGTCGGCTTCGCGTGACGCGGTACCGAAGAGCGCTACGAGCTCGTCCAGGCCGTCAACGCGCACCATGCCCCGACCACCGCCGCCAGCAGCGGCCTTGAGCAGGACCGGGTAGCCGACCCCGTCGGCCACGGCGAGCGCGGCATCGGCACCGGTCAGCGCGTCGGAGCCGGCGCCGGTCGGGATGCCGGCGGCGCGGGCGACGCGGCGAGCCTCGACCTTGTCGCCGCCCCGCCGGATCGTGGTCGCGCTGGGACCCACGAAGATCAGCCCGTGGGCGACGCAGGCCTCGGCCAGCTCGGCGCGCTCGGAGAGGAAGCCGTAGCCCGGGTGGACGGCGTCGCAGCCGGTCAGGAGCGCGGCGGCGACGATCTGCTCGACACGCAGGTAGCTCTGGGTCGGACTCGCCGCACCGATGTGGACCACGTCGGTGGCGAGCCGGGCGGCGAGCGAATCCTGGTCGGCGTCGCTGACGGCCACGATCGCGTCGAGATCCTCCTCCCGGCAGGCGCGCACGATCCGCACCGCGATCTCGCCGCGGTTGGCGACCAGCACGCGCCGAAGGCGGGGCGCCGAGGTCACAACGACGACCCGCTCGGCGTGATCGCGAACAGCGGGTCTCCCTTGCGGACCGCCGCGCCGTTCTCGCCGTAGACCGCCACGACCTCGCCGCGGACGCCGGCCTTGACGTGGTTCATCAACTTCATCACCTCGACGATGCACACGGTGGCCGACGCCTCGACGACATCGCCAACGTCGGCGAACGGTGGCACGCCAGGCTCGGGCGACCGCCAGAAGATGCCCGGGGAAGGCGACACGACAAGGTGCGCACCGGCGGGCACCGGACCGGACGGCGCCGCGTTCACGGGGTGGGCGGCTCCGTCGGCCTCGGCACCCGCGCCGACGGCGGTGGTCGCTGCCACTTCCGCGGGGCGGCTGCGCCCGGCGGGCTCGACAACCGACGGCGCACTCAGGGCACCGGTCGAGAGGTGCACCCGCACGTCGCCCGAACGCACGTCGATCTCGGACCACCCCGAACGCTCGAACGCCTCGACGACCCGCTTGATCGCATCAAGGTGGCTGCTCATTGTTCGTTCCTTGTCCTGTCACCCATGCGGACGATGTGCAATCATCCTACGTTTACGAACAACCCGGCGAGGACGACCGACCCTCGCCGGCACGGGGCCGAATCGCAGCGCCACGCCCGTGAGCGGCCCGGACGCCATGGCGTTCGAGCTCGGAGCAGCGATGGGTCGGGCAGTTCCAACGGTCGGTGCACGGTCCCGTCATGATGGCAGGTGCTGTTGACCACACACCCGACCGTTGGAGTGTCCAGGATGACGACGCGTCGGC
>JAYUAM010000366.1:0-1844 GCA_043741295.1 Acidimicrobiia bacterium | reverse complement strand
GGTTCGATGGCACCGAGCCAGCCGACGAGTTCGTCGAGTCGTAGGCCCTCCCGGCGGCGTTCGATGAGACCGTCGGTGTAGAGGAGGACGAGGTCGTCGGACCCCAACTGCATCTGGCCCTCGCTGTAGCCGCTACCCGGAACCCCGAGCGGCGTGCCGAGCGGGGCATCGAGAGCGACGACCGAGGCGTGACGTTTGACGAGAGGCGGCGGGTGACCGGCGAGGGCCCACGTGATCGTCTCGTCGCGCCGGTTGAGCACGAGGCACGCCGCCGTGGCGTACGAGCCGGGCGTCCGGCAGGCCAGCCGGTTCATCCGGTTCAAGACCTCCGCCGGCGAATGGGCATCGGAGAGGAACGCCCGCATCGAGTGGCGCATCTCGCCCATCGCCGCTGCGGCACCCAGGCCGTGACCGACCACGTCACCGATGACGAAGGCCACCAGGCCGTCGTCGTCGAGCGGGAACACGTCATACCAGTCACCGCCGATGGCCTCGTCGTCGGTCGCCGCGACGTAGCGCCAGGCGATGTCGAGCCCGGGGATCGGCGGCGGCGATGACGGAAGAAGCGCCTCCTGCAGCGTGGCGGTGATCGCCCGTTCGTGATCGAAGTCCCGTGCGCGGTTCACGGCCTGCGCGACCGCGTTGGCCACCGTGTGCAACAAGCCGCGACGCGCCGCATCGAACGTCACCGGCTCCGCCCACAGCAAGGTCATGGCACCCGCCGCCTGCTTGCGCCGACCGGTGAGCGGAAGGGCGGCCAGCGCCGCCGGCAGACCGCCCGGCGTGTCCAGTTCCGGATACCGTTTCGCGACCTCGTCGGCGCCGGCCACGAAGAACGCGTGCCCTGCCGACAAGGCCTCTCTCGACAACGCACTCGTCGCCGAGTCGACTGTTCGACCGACGCCGACACCGACGTCGAGGTGGAGGTCGCAGCGTGAGGCCTGAACGACCCGAGCCACCGATCGTTCGACCACGTATTCCACTTCGCGCAACGAGCGGGAGCCGTTGAGACGGGAGGTCAATGCGGCCACCTCACCGATCAGGCGGGCGTGCCCCGCCGCCTCGTCCGTGCGTTCGCGACGCACGCGCGCAACGTCCAGGTTGGCGCTCACCCGACTCACAAGTTCACCGACCGAGAACGGCTTGGCGAGGTAGTCCGTTGCTCCGGCGTCCAGGCCTTCGATGGCGGCCTCGTGTCCCACCCGGGCCGACAGCATGATCACCGGGACGTCGGCAAGTCGATCGTCCTCGCGCATCGCCCGAACGAGACCGAGGCCGTCGAGGTGGGGCATGATCACGTCGGTCACCACGAGATCGGGGGGCCGCTGCCGCGCCGCTTCGAGCGCCGCTCGACCGTCCACCGCGACGGTGACCGACCACCGGGACGAGAGGATCCGACGCAGGTAGTCGCGCATGTCGGCGTTGTCATCGACGACGAGCACGTTTGTCGTGCGATCGGTCGCGGCGTCGGTGTCAGCGTCGGTGTCGGCGTCCGTGATCCCGTCGGCGGTGGCGGTCTCGTGTCCCGAATCGTCTGCCCGCTCCGGCAACCAGCCGCGTATCTCGCTTACGTAGGCGGCAGCTCGTGCGGCCGGACGGTCGGCGGCAACGGCAAGCGCAATGGCGGTACTTCGTGGTAGCCGGACCATGAAGGTGCTCCCAACGCCAGGCGCGCTGGCGACCTCGACCGAACCACCGTGGATCGCTACGAACTGTTGCACGAGCGCCAGCCCGACGCCGGTGCCTTCGATGCTGCGACCCTCGTGGGCTTCGACTCGGCGGAACCGTTCGAAGATGTGCGGAAGCTCTGCCGCGGCGATGCCGATGCCGGTATCGCTCACCGA
>JAYUAM010000365.1:0-4563 GCA_043741295.1 Acidimicrobiia bacterium | reverse complement strand
GATCGAAGCGACCGACGAAACCGTCTCCGCCACCGCCGTCCACCGGTCGGGCGCCGCCGGCTGGTGGGCGCACTTCTCGGCCTGCTGGTCGCCGCCGTCACCGTGCTCGTGCCGGCCACGGCCGCGTCGGCGCACGCCGAGCTGATCAGCACCCAGCCGGCCGACGCCTCGGTCGCCTCGACGTCGCCGACGCAGATCGTTCTCACGTTCAGCGAGCGCGTCGAGGCCAAGCTGGGCGCCGTCAGACTGATCAACAGCGACGGTCACCCGGTGGCGGTCGGCCCGGCCGGGCATCTCGACGGCAAGGTGTCGACCATCGCCGCCACGGTTCCCCATCTCGACGACGGAACGTACGTCGTGACGTGGCGGGCGATCTCGTCGGACAGCCATCCGGTGTTCGGCTCGTTCACGTTCCAGGTGGGCCAGGGCCCGGCCGTCGATACGCGCTCGCTGCGGGCGGCGGCGCTCGCCGGGTCGCACGCCTCCGGCGGCGTCGCCCTCGGCCTCGGTGCCGTCCGCTGGCTCGTGTTCGCCGGCGCCGCGATCTCCCTCGGAGCGCTGGCGTTCCTGGCCATGCTGTGGCCGACCGGCGCGGGCGACCGCAACGTGCGGCGCCTGCTTCCGGCGTCGCTCGGCGTTCTCGCCGCCGCCAGCCTGGCCGGCATCGCCTTCCAGGGGGCCTACGCCGACGCCGGCGCGCTCGGCCAGGTGATGCGACCCGCCCTGTGGCGGGCCATCGTCGGCACGCGCTTCGGCGAGGCGGCGCTCGTTCGGACAGCGTTGGCGATCGCGCTCGCCCTCACCGTCGCTCGACGACCGGCGCTGCTCGCCCGCCGACCGTGGCGCATCGGCGCCGCGCTGGCCGCCGCCGCAACGCTCGGGACGATCGCTGCCGCCGGACACGCGACAACGGGCGTCCAGCCCACCGTCGGCGTCGTCGCCGACCTCGGCCACCTCGGCGCGCTGTCGGTGTGGATCGGTGGTCTCGTCGTGCTCGCCCTGTCGACCCGCTCGGCGCTCACCACCGTCGACGACGTGAAGGTGCTGGCCCGCCGCTTCTCGCCGATCGCGCTGGCGTCGGTGGGTGTGCTCGTGGTCACCGGCTCGGTGCAGAGCTGGCGCCAGCTCGGCGACCGTTCCGGGCTGAGCACGCCCTACGGTCGGATTCTGCTGCTGAAGCTGGGGCTCGTCGGTGTCGTGCTGCTCACGGCGTGGACCAGCCGACGGACGGTCGGCGCCTGGCGGCGCGGAGCCGAGCGCGACGTGTTCATCTTCGGGCGCCACCTCGTGACCGAGCTCGTGGTCATCGGTACGGTGCTCGTGGCGACCAGTGCGTTGGTGGCGACGCAGCCGGGGCGTGAGACGGCCGGCGGCCCGGTCACCGTGGAGATCGCCGACAAGGACACGCGCTTGACGATGACGATCGACCCGGCCCGCCACGGCACGGCCGCGTTCCATCTCTACCTCAGCCCGCCCGGCGGTGCGCTGCAACAGGTGAAGGCCGTCACGATGCAGCTGAGTCTGGCGGGCACGGGCATCGACCGCCTCGAGGTGCCCCTCGACTCCGCCGGGCCGAACCACTTCACCACCGAATCTGGCTCGGTTCCGCTGCCCGGCCGCTGGCAGGTGAAGGTCTCGGCGCTGCTCACCGAGTTCGACGAGCGGGTGTTCACCACGACCGTACGGTTTCGCTGACAACATCGGTACGGACACGACGGGGGGTTCGACGATCAGCGTCCGCCCTGTCCTACCCCTCCCCTGATCCGCTTTCGATCCCGCCCTCGACCTCTTCAACTCTGCGAGTACCTCGATGTTCCTGCCCGATCCCTGCTCCCCGCTATCCGCCGCGCCGATCGACCGGCAACGGTTGCCGTTTCGGCGATCCGTGATGGCCGGGCTCGCCGCCGGTTGTGCCGTCGGTGCCGTCGTCGTGTCGGCCGCCACGGCCGACGCCCACGTGAAGGCGACGCCCGCCCAGATAACCGCCGGGGTGGCGAGCGCCGTCCAGCTCACCGTCGAAGAGGGATGCGGAAGCCTCGCGACGATCCAGCTCGCCGTGCAGCTTCCCGCGGCGTTCGGCACGGCGACGGCACCGGTGCCACCGCCAGGATGGACGGCCGAACAGGTGGCCGATGTCCTCACCTTCCGCGGGCCGGGTCTGGCGCCCGACGCGCCCTTTACCGTGTCGTTCACCGTCACCGTTGACGCGGCGGTTGCCGGGACGATCCAGCAGCTTCCGTCCGTGCAGCGCTGCGACAAGCAGGCGGTCGAACGCTGGATCGACCGGGTCGACGCCGCCCATCCCGAACCCGATCACCCGGCACCGGTCGTCGCCGTGCTCGCCCCGCCGCCGCCGACCACGGCGGCGACCACCGTCGCCCCGTCCACCGTGGCGACGACCGGGGCACCGGCGACCACGCCGGCCACGACGCCGGCCACGACGTCGAGCCCCGCGGCAACGACGGATGCGACGACGGCCGTCGCGGCACCGGCGGTCTCGACCACGGCCATCGACCCCACGACCACCCTCGTCGCGGTCACCGCGCCGGCACCACCGTCGGGCGGCTCGTCGGGCTCGGCGATCGCGTCGGTCGTCGGCGTCGTCGCCGCCCTGTCGGCTGCGGGGGGATTCGCATTCGCCCGTCGCCGCCGGCCCGCCGGGCCGGAATCAACCGGACCGGAGTCCGCCGGACCGGAGTCACCTGGACCGGAATCACCCGCACCGCAGTCACCAGGGCCGGGCGCGCTCGGACCACCGTCGCCGGCAACCCCGTCGCCGGCCGCGCCCCCGGCTCCGCCATCGCCATCGCCGGCCGCGCCCCCGGCTCCGCCATCCCCGTCGCTGGTCGCGCCCCCGGCTCCGCCATCGCCGGGAACCCCAGCGTCGTGATCGCGCCGACGCGACCGAACCGTCGTTGGCCTCGACGCCGACTCGTCGCCGCAGCCATCGCCGTCGGGGCCTTCGTGCTGCCGGCGACGCCCGCCAGTGCCGACGCCGCTCGACCGGGAGACGTGTGGTCATCGGTCGTGCGCGTGGTCCCGGGCGACGCGCCGGTGTCGGCCGAGGTGGTCGGAGGCGACGCGTTCATCCGCGTCACGCTCGAGCCCGGGCACGAGGCGACCGTGTTCGACTATCAGACCCCGCCGCAGCCGTACCTGCGCTACCTGCGCGACGGAACGGTGCAGGAGAACGTGCACTCCAAGGCGCATTACCAGAACCGTTCGCGCTACGCCGCCGAACCGGGCACCGAGGTCCTCGGCGAGCCGTCGTGGTCGACCGTGGCCTCCGGCGGCGTGTACGCCTGGCACGACCACCGCGTCCACTTCATGGCGCGCAGCCAGGCGAGCGTGACGCAATGGCAGCTCGACCTCGCGGTCGACGGGCACCCGGTGGTCGTCGCCGGGTTCTGGGGTCCGGCCGGGCGCCCGAGTCCCTTGCCGTGGTTCGTGCTCGGCGTGGGCCTCGGCGCCTGGGCGCTCGTCGCCACCATCCTGACCGTGCGGGTCGGCGCCGCGATCAGTGCCGCCGCCGCGCTGTTCGCCCTCCCGATCGCCCTCTCGCTCGGGCGCTTGCCGGCGGCCGGGGGGCTCGTGCGGACGGGTGGGCTGGTGGTCGCCGCGCTCGTGCTCGCCATCGCTGCGCTCGCCGTGCGCGCCCGACCGGTCGCCGCCGCACTTCTCGGTGGCAGCGGCATCGCGCTCGTCGTGTGGTCGGTGCGGCGGCTCGACGTGCTGGGCCACGGCGTGCTCATCACCTCGATGCCCCCCTGGTGGGACCGCGCCTCGGTCGCGGCCGCCCTCGGCATCGGCATGGCCGTGGTGGGCGTAACCGTGCACAGCCTCGTCGCCGCGGACGATGGCCGGCCTGTGCGGGTCGCCGCACCGTTCGCCGATGCGACCGTCAGGGCCGAGTGATGGTGCTCTGGTGACTACCGGCACGCCGGTTCACGAGCAGGCGCGGCACCGCCCGACGAGCGCGTGGTGCGTGAGGTCGAGAGTGAACCCGAACTCGACGTCGACCTGGCGGCGCAGGGGCGCCACGAGACCTTCGCCGATGTCGGTGAGCGCACCGCATCCGTCGCACACGGCGTGGCAGTGGACCGGGCCGGCGAGGTGCCAGACCCCGGCGCCATGACCGAACTGCACCTGGTACAGCTCGCCCGCCGATGCCAACGCCTCGAGCGTGCGGTACACGGTCGAGGCTTCGATGCTCGAGAGGCGTGCGGTGCTTGCCCGCACCAGCTGCTCGGCCGAACAATGGCCACCGAACCGGACGAGCTCCTCGATCACGACCGAGCGCTGGGCGGTCACCCGTCCGCCGACGTCACGCGCCGCGTCGAGCAACCGGGCCGTGACGCCACGGCCGACACCGGCCGAAGTGGCGTCGGGGTCCGAAGAAACGACATCCGACATCGCCCGACCCTACCGCCGGGCAGCGGTCGGTGCGGCGGGTGCCACCCGCAGCCCGGTCCGCCCGAATAGCGTTGCCGAGTGGCGAGCGACGGGAATCGACGGGTCGGACGTGCGCGTCGCCGGCCGACAACGCGCTGGCCGACAACGCGC
>JAYUAM010000364.1:0-4565 GCA_043741295.1 Acidimicrobiia bacterium | reverse complement strand
GCGTCCACCAGATCTGGTTGCCGCCGCTCGACGCCGCAATCGCCCTCGACCCGCTGCTCGGGCCCGAGGGATTCGTGCACGATCCCGACCGCGGGTTCGCCGCCGCCGGCTGGCCCGGCACGGGCACGCTGGCGGTACCGGTCGGCACGCTCGACGAGCCGGCCCAGCAGCGTCAGATCCCGTTCGTCATCGACTTCGCCGGCGCCCACGGCAACCTGGCCATCGCCGGTGCACCGCAGTCGGGCAAGAGCCTGCTGTTGCGCACGATGGTGCTCTCGCTCGCCGTCACCCACACGCCTGACGAGGTGCAGCTCTACCTCGTCGACTTCGGTGGCGGCTCGCTCGATGCCCTCGCCGGCCTGCCGCACGTGGGCACCGTGGCGAGCCGGCTCGAGCCCGAACGCGTGCGTCGCCTGGTCGGTCACGTCGAGAGCTTGCTCACCGAACGTGAGACATTGTTCCGCGAGCGGGGCATCGATTCGGTGGCCACGTTCCGTCGGCTGCGCGCCGCCGGAGAGCTCCCGGCCGAATGCGGTGGCGACGTCTTCCTGGTGATCGATGGTTGGGCGGCGCTCTGCGAACGCTTTGAGATGCTCGAGGCGACGATCGCCGACATCGCATCGAGGGGACTCGGGTATGGCATCCACGTGATCGTTACCGCCAACCGGTGGATGGAGGTGCGCGCCAACGTGCTCGACGCCATCGGCGGCCGGCTGGAGCTGCGGCTCAACAGCCCGATCGATTCGGCGATCGACCGCCGCCGGGCCGCCGTCATCCGCGTCGACCAACCCGGCCGCGGCCTGCACCCGTCGGGCCTGCTGTACCAGGTGGCGCTGCCCCGCCTCGACGGGCGGGCCACCGTCGACCACGTGCAGGAAGCGACGAAGGTCGCCGCCGGGCACGTCGCCTCACGCTGGGCCGGCGAGCCCGCACCGCCGGTTCTGCTGCTGCCGACGCACGTGTCGACGAGCGCGTTCGACGGGGTCGAACCAGACGGAGAGACGACTGGAGAACCGGCCGGGGAGCCGGGTGTCATCGTCGGGCTGCGCGAGCGCGGGATGGCCCCGTGGCGCTTCGACCTCGCCAGCGGTGATCCTCACTTCTTCGTGTACGGCGACGGCGAGTCTGGCAAGACGACGTTCCTGCGGACATGGCTGCGTGCGCTGGCCGGGGGTCACGCGCCGGACGCGGCGCAGGTCGTGCTCGTCGACTACCGGCGCACGTTGCTCGAGACCGTGCCGGCGAGCCATCTGCGGGCCTACGCGGCATCCGAGCCGGCAGCGCGCGAGACGATCGAGGCCATCGCCGCCGAGGTCGCGGCACGCCTTCCGGGCGCAGGCGTGACCGCCGCGCAGCTGCGCTCGCGCTCGTGGTGGAGCGGCCCCGAGCTGTACGTGGTGGTCGACGACTACGACCTCGTCGTCACACCTTCGGGCAACCCGCTCCAGCCGCTCCTGCCGCTGCTCGCCCAGGGCCGAGACATCGGGCTGCACGTCGTGATCGCCCGACGCGTGTCGGGGGCCGCCAAGATGATGTACGAGCCGATCACCGCCCGCCTGCGCGAGGTCAGCCCGGCGGGCCTGATCCTGTCGGGCGACCGTGAAGAAGGCCCGCTACTCGGGCCGGTGCGGGCGAGCGAGCAACCCCCCGGCCGCGGTGTCCTCGTCGGCCGCCGCCAGACGCCGATGCTCGTCCAGGTCGCCATCGACGACGCCGAACCGTCGCCGAACCGTCGCCGAACCGTCGACGTCGCACTCGTCAATCTAGTTGACGATCAGCACGAGGCGGCGCGAACATGATCGTCAACTACATTGACGATATGGAGATGGGCATGAGCATTCTTCCTTCACCCGGCGCGCCGACCCACGAGATGGGTGGCGTCCGCTTCACCTCCCTGGCGACGCCGAGCCGGGGTTGCACCGAGACCTCCGTATGGCAGGTCGAGATCGACCCCGGAACGCCCGCGGCCCCGCACTCCCTGACTCGCGAAGAGGTGTTCATCGTGCTCGCCGGCACCGCCCAGGTGCGCCTCGACGACCGAGTCGACACGGCGGAGGCCGGCGATGCCATCGTCGTGCCCGCCGGCGTCGACTTCGCCCTCGGCAACGCCGGCTCGGACCCGCTGCGGCTGCTGTGCTGCTTCCCGGTCGGCGGCCAGGCCCGCACCCCTGACGGCGCCACGTTCACACCACCGTGGGCGGCCTGAGCGGTGGACGTCGATGTCGATGTCGACAGCGACGATCCGGTCCCGCTCGCCCGGCTGCTGGCGATGGCCTACCGGGCAATGATCGACGGCCTGCACGAACGCCTTCGCGCGGCAGGGTGGCACGACGTCCGGCCGCCGTACGGGTTCGTTCTGCTAGCCACCCGAGATGCGCCGAGCACCACCGGGGAGCTCGCTGCGCTCATGGGCATCACGAAGCAGGCCACGTCGAAGCTGCTCGACCAGATGGCGGCAGCCCGTCTCATCCGCCGCAACGACAACGAGGCCGACGGGCGGGTGAAGAACATCACGCTCGCCTCCAGGGGACGGCGTCTGCTCGCCGCGGTCGAACGCATCTACGCCGAGCTCGAAGGCGAATGGGCCGACGTTGTCGGGTCGACGTCCGTCGATGCCATGCGCACTGACCTCACCCGAGTGCTGCGTCGACAGAACGACGGCGCCCTTCCCCCCATCCGCCCGACCTGGTGAAGCGCGTCAGTGCCGGGTGTGTGCCGCGGGCGATGGGCTGACCGCGAGCACGAGGGCGAGCACCGCTGCCAGCGCGAGACCGCCGATGCTGGCGATCTTGTCCGAGGTGGCCGCCAGATCGTCACGGTGGGCGACGTGGTAGATCAGGTGTGGCAGGGCGAACGGCAGCCACACCAGCCCCGTGAGCCGGGTGACGAGCGGTTGCCGAAGGTACAGCGCCGCCACCGTCAGCACGAGCAACGCGAGGTTGAGCCCGCCCACGTCGCGGAGGAGGTGTTCGTTGTACGGACCGTCGATCGAGACCCACGAGCGACCCCCGCCGGGAAACGATCGATAGAAGCTCGCCGGAGCGACGAGCGCCCACCCGCCGAGCACCACCGCGTTCACGGCCAGGATCGCGAGCGCGATCGCGCGCCACGGGCCGAGCGTTCGGTCGGAGCTCACGGCTGGCCCTGGCCCGGTCACGGCACGATGAGGTGCATGTCGCCGAACTCGTGCCAGAGGTAGCGCTCGCGCAGGCTCGCGTCGTAGGAGGATTCGAGAAGGTCACGGCCGGCCACCGCTTCGAGCATCAGGAGATGTGACGCCTCGGGCTCGTGCCAACCGGTGAGCAGACCCTCGACCACGCGCACCCCACGCTCGGGCGTGATGACGAGGTCGGTCCAACCGTCGTATTCGTGCACGCGGCCTCCTGCGTCGGCGGCTGACTCGATCGCCCGTACCGTAGTCGTACCGACGGCGATCACCCGCCCGCCGGCGGCGCGGGTGACGTTGACCCGAGCGGCCGTCGTCGCCGGCACACGGAAGCGCTCGGGTAGCGGGTGCTCGTCTGCCTCCAGGGACGCGACGCCGGTGTGCAGCACGAGGGGTGCGACGTCGACACCCTTGGCGACGAGACGGGTGATGATCTCGGTCGTGAACGGTCGCCCGGCGCTCGGCATCTCGGCGCTGCCCGGTTCGGCGGCGTACACGTTCTGGTAGGCGGCGAGCGGTTGCGGGTGCTCGACGTAGCCGTAGCGGATCGGGCGGCCGTGCGCGGTCAGCCAGGTGAGCACCGGCTGCGGCGTCGTGAGCCGCGCGACCCACAATCGGCCGCTGCCGAGGTACGGCGCGACGAGGTCGGCCGACGCGCCCCCAGCGAGCGTGAGCGAGCGCGGTACCGATGCACTGCCCCATCGTTGCGTGGCCCGCCCGGCGATACGACGCGGTTCGACGACCCACTCGTCGTCGTTCAGTCGGGTCGACAGGTGGAGCACGAGAGCGGTGCCGTCCGCTGCCGAGGCGCCGACCGCCGCCGGGATCACGCTGGAGGTGTTCACGAGCAGCAGATCACCGGCCCGCAGGAACGACGGCAAGAGCACAAAGGTGCTGTGCTGCAACCGGCCGGTCGACCGCTCGGCCACCAGCATTCGTACGGCGTCGCGCGTGAGGCCACGCGCCTCCGCGGGCTCGGCGACCTCCAGGTCGCGTGGGAGCGTGAACGACAGGCGGTCGGATCGGCGGGACGACGTGACCGCGGTCGGATCCGAGCGGGCTTCCGCGAGGGCCGTCATGACGTCGCTTCCTGCCAGTCGGCAGCGCGGTAGCGGCCACTGGGTGGCGCCTCGCGCAACAGGCGGCGCAGGGCGGGAACGACACTGGTCGGCTCCGGCCGGTCGGCGATGTCCTCGCCCGGGAACGCCTCCTGATGCATCGCCGTGCGCATGTCGCCCGGATCGAACCAGTAGACCCGAACCTCGGGCTCCTCGGCGGCGAGCACCCGAGACAGCTGTTCGAGCGCGCCCTCGACGAGCCGTAGCCACCCCAGCCGGGGTACCCCTCGACGGCGGCATCGGAGGTGACGTTGATGATCGTTCCGCCGGTGCGACGCAGG
>JAYUAM010000363.1:0-1849 GCA_043741295.1 Acidimicrobiia bacterium | reverse complement strand
ACATCATCCCCGGCGGCATGCCGTCGCCGTGGCCGGTGACGCCCGACATGAAGGCGCCTCCGCACTATCCGATCACGCGCGACAAGGCCCGCTACGTCGGCGACGGCGTGGCCATCGTTCTCGCCAACTCGAACGTCGCGGCGCGTGACGCGCTCGACGCGATCAACGTCGACTACGAACCGCTCCCGGCCCTCGTCGACATCGAAGCGGCCGCTACCGACAAGGTGCTCGTGCACGAAGACCTCGGCACGAACAAGTGCTACACGTGGGAGTTGAAGATCGGCGAAGAGGCGGTGGAGGCGGCGATCAAGTCGTCGCCCCACGTCGTCAGCGAGCGCTACGTGCAGCAGCGCCTCATCCCGATGGCGATGGAGCCGCGCGCCGTGGCCGCGGTGCCGTCGCCGTACGGCGGCGACATCACGCTCTACTCGTCCACGCAGATCCCCCACCTGCTCAAGTTGTTCGTCGCCCTCACGCTCGGCCTGCCCGAGCAGAGCGTGCGCGTGATCGCGCCGTCGGTCGGCGGTGGGTTCGGCGCCAAGCTCAACGTGTACGCCGAAGAGATCCTGTGCGTCGCCCTCTCCCGCAAGCACGGCGTGCCCGTGCGCTGGGTGGAGGAGCGCACCGAGAACACGATGGCGAGCATCCACGGGCGCGGCCAGGTGCAGCACATAACGCTCGCCGCCGACGCGGAGGGCAAGCTGCAGGCGGTGAAGGTCGAACTGCTCGGCGACATGGGCGGCTACCTCCAACTGCTCACGCAGGCCATCCCGCTGCTCGGCGCGTTCTTGTACGCCGGGGTCTACAACCTGCCGCAGGCCTACAGCTTCAGCTGCACCGGCGTGTTCACGACGATGACGCCTACCGACGCGTACCGCGGTGCCGGACGTCCCGAGGCGACGTACGCCATCGAGCGGGCGATGGACGCCCTCGCCGCCAAGGTCGGCGTCGACCCGTTGGAGATCCGCCGCCGCAACTTCATCGCCAAGGAGCAGTTCCCGTACACGGCGATGACCGGCCTGGTGTACGACTCGGGCGACCATCGCGGCGCGTGCGACGTGGCCGTGGACATGGCCGACTACGAGGGCGTGCGCGCCGAGCAGGCCGCCCGCCGCGCCGCCGGGAACCCGAAGGCGCTCGGCATCGGCATCTCGTCGTACTTCGAGATGTGCGGTCTGGCGCCGAGCCGCGTGCTCGCCTCGCTCGCCTACCCGGCTGGCGGTTGGGAGGCGGCCACCGTGCGCCTGCTGCCCACCGGCAAGGCCCAGGTCGTCACCGGCACGTCGCCTCACGGGCAGGGCCACGAGACCTCGTGGTCGATGATCGTCGCCGACCGGCTCGGCATGAGCCCCGACGACGTCGACGTGCTGCACAGCGACACGGCGATCAGCCCGCTTGGGCTCGACACCTACGGTTCGCGCTCGCTCGCCGTCGGCGGCATCGCCATCGTGCACGCCTGCGACAAGGTGGTCGACAAGGCCCGCAAGATCGCCGCCCACCAGCTGGAGTGCGCGGAGGAAGACCTCGAGCTCGCCGGTGGCGCGTTCAGCGTGCGCGGCACGCCCGACAAGTCGCTTGCCATGGGCGCCATCGCGTGGGAAGCGTTCTCGGCCCACAACCTGCCCGACGGCATGGAGCCGAACCTCGAAGCGCACGCCACCTACGATCCGCCGAACTTTTCGTGGCCGTTCGGCACGCACATCTGCGTCGTCGAGGTCGACACCGAGACCGGCCAGGTCGACGTCGTGAAGTACGTCGCCGTCGACGACTGCGGCAACCAGGTGAACCCACTCATCGTCGAAGGCCAGGTGCACGGGGGCGTCATCCAGGGCCTCGCTCAGGCGCTTTT
>JAYUAM010000362.1:0-4573 GCA_043741295.1 Acidimicrobiia bacterium | reverse complement strand
CGCCCGACAGAAGTCGACCGCCTATGGCCCAGCGCTTCTCCAGCTCGGGGAACAACGACAGCGTGTACTCCAGACCCTCGGCGGCGGCGCGCTTGCCGAGCGAGTACGTGGCGACCTTGAGGTTGTCCTCCACCGACAGCTCGGGAAGCAGGCGACGACCTTCAGGCACGACTGACACCCCGGCGGCGCGCACCTTCTCGGGGCGAATGCCGCTGAGCTTCTCGCCGCCGAGGGTGATCGAGCCCTTGGTGATGCGGGCCATGCCGGCGATGGCGAGGGCGATGGTGGACTTGCCGGCGCCGTTCGGCCCGAGCATTGCCGCCACTTGCCCGGCCGGGACGTCGAGCGTCACCGCGTGCACGACCTCGCGCGGCCCGCGGGCGATCGACAGGCCGTCGAGCACGAGCGTGTCGGGCCCGACCGCGCTGGCGGTGCCCGTGAGCGTACGGCCGGTGTTCTTGTCGCCCATCTCAGTGCTCATCGTGTCTCCCGGTCACACGTCTTCGACGCCGATGTAGGCCTGCATGACCTGCTCGGTGCGCAGCACCTCGGCCGTGGAGCCGGAGGCGATGAGCCGACCGAAGTCGAGCACCGCCGTGTAGCTACAGCACGCCTGGACGAGCGCCATGTCGTGGTCGACGAGGATCACAGTGGCCCCGGTTCGTTCCGGAATGGCACGGATGATCGCCTGCAGCTCGGCCGTCTCCTCGTCCGGCAGGCCGGCGGCGGGCTCATCGAGCAGGACGACCTTGGGTTGGCCGACGACGGCCCGGGCGACCTCGATGAACCGGCGTTCCTTGGCGCGCAGCGTGCGCACGTAGTCGGCGGACACGCTCGTCAATCCGACGAAGTCGAGCGCGTCCATCACGGCGGTGCGCAGGTTGCCGCTCGAACCTGAGCCCGAGTGCTCGTAGACGGTGGCCACGTTCTCGAAGACCGTGAGCCCCTCGATCGCCTGCTCGGTCTGGAACGTGCGCCGAAGACCCCACCGGGCTCGCTTGAAGTCGGGCATCGTCAGCAGCTCGGTGCCGTCCACCGTGACGGTGCCCGAGAACGGCGTCACGAAGCCCGACATCACGTTGAAGAATGTGGTCTTGCCGGCACCGTTCGGGCCGATGAGCCCGCATGTGCCGCCGGGGAAGTCGGCCGTCATTGCGTTGAGGGAGATCACGCCGCCGAAGCGGACCGTGAGGTCCTTGATCGAGATCACGCCGAGATGCCCTTCTTCTCCGCGGCCTTCGTCGACTGGATGAGGTTCGTGATCAGACCGAACCCGAAGATCGACAGGCTGAAGTTCGTCCAGAACTGGTGACCGACCACGTTCTGGGTGAGGAACTTCAGCATGCAGGTGGCGAAGAACCCGCCGAGCACCGCACCCCACAGGCTGTGGGTGCCGCCCATGATGACGGCGGCGATCAGGAACACGGCGGCCTGGCGGTCGAAGTTGGTGGTGTTCATGCCCTTCTGGATCACCCCGGCGAAGAGCCCGCCGGCGACACCGGACATGAAGGAGGCGAGGGCGAAGGCCATGATCTTGTAGCGGGTCACGTCGATGCCGGCCGAGAGGGCGGCGGCCTCGCTCTGCTTGATCGATGCCCACGCCCGCCCGGGCTTACGCGAGAGAAGGAACGCCGCGAGCATGAACAGCAGGAAGCACCCGATGACCACGAAGCGGTAGTAGGCGAAGTCGCCCTGGGCGAACGAAGGTCGCCGGGTCTCCTTGATCGCCCCGAGGTTGCGGGCCAGTCCACGGAATCCGGTGCCGCCGTTCGCGAACTTCAGCTCGGTGAGGACTATCTCGAGACCGGCGGCGAGCATGAGGGTGACGAGGGCGAGGTAGAGACCGCTGACGCGCAGGGCCGGTAGTCCGATGACGACGCCGATCACCATCGCGACGAGCCCGCTGATGACCACCAGCACCGGGAAGGGGAGCGACGTTGCGAAGGCGAGGCGGATGGTGAGCCACACGCCGATGCCGTACGGGGCCACCTGCCCGAGCGACATGAGGCCCACGCGGCCGTAGAGGACGCCTGCGCTCGCGGCGAGCGCGGCGAACAGGGCCATCTGGGTGAAGTTGGCGACCCAGTAGGAGCCGAGCGTGGCGGGGATGATCCAAAGCGCCACGACGAGGGTGAGCGCAATCACCACGGGCTGGAAGTACTTCAGCGTCGTGACGCGTCCGATCGCGGCGAGCCGGTGCGGTCGGCTGCTCTCACGGGTTCCGGGGTCGGCGCTGGCGACGCTCATTGCATCTCCCTTCCGGCGAGCACGACGGTTCTGCGACGGCTGATCCACAAGATGGCGAGGACAGCGATCACGAAGGGACTCATCTTGCGCAGCTTGGCGAAGATGAGGAAGTTGCCCTGGAAGGGGGCGAGGGTGGACTCGATGACGCCGATGAGCAGGCTGGCACCGAAGGTGATCCACAGCGAGCGGAACTGGCCGCAGATGGCACCAGCGAGCGCGCTGATGACGAACCAGGTGAGCGTGCCCTGGTCGAGGCTCTTGAACAGCGACGGCAGCATCAGGAACACGAAGCCGCAGATGATGCCCGAGCCGAGCCAGGCGATCGCCTCGACCCGCCGGACCGGCACACCGAGCAGCGAGGCGACATCACGATCGTTGGCGATCGCCCGCATCGCCGTGCCGGTCGCCGTCTTCTTGAGGAACAGGTTCACGCCGATCACCACGAGCAGTGCGAACACGATGGCCGCCACCTGGGTGCTGGTGACCACTGCCCCGCCGACCTTGAAACGGCTCGTCGGCAGGCTGATGCCGCGCGGCTTGGACGAGTCCCACCGCTCCTTCATGATGCCGAGCAGGAAGAGGGCGACACCGAGCATCCCGAGCGCCTTCACGAGCGGATCACGGCGGGCGAGCTTCGGGGCGATCCACACTCCGTACAACAGCGTGACGCCGGCGCAGATCGCCACAAGGGCGACGTAGCCGAGCATTCGGGGGCCGTGCACGATCGGCGTCGGCCGGGTGAGGCTGCCGCCCATCAGCGACCAGGCGATGTGCGCACCGAACGCACCGATCGCGCCGAACGCGAGGTTCACCACACCGGTGGTCCGGTACAGGACGACGAGTCCTGTCCCGGTCACCGCGTACACCGCTCCGAGCGCCAGGCCTTGGATGACGTAGGGCCAAAGACTTCCAAGGCCTGGCATCGGGCGGTTCCTTCTCTAGTAGGTGAAGGCTCTAGTAGTGACGGTCGCCGGCGTCAGCCGACGTTGAGCTTCTGGTCGACCTCGGCCTTGCGGGCGGCGGTGAGGATCGACTCGACCTCGGCGATCGGGAAGCACGTCTTGTCGGCCACCATCTTGCCGACGCCGTCGGGTACCACGTTGTTGTCGACGTTGTTCGGCACGTTGCCGGCCGGGAGGCCCCCGAAGTACCAGGGCTTGCAGACGATGCCGGTCTTGAAGTTCTTGATGCCCTTCACGGCGGCGTTGACGGCCTTGGGATCGTCGAGCTTGGCCGGGTCCATGTCGATCAGCGTCTTGACGATGATGCGGCCGATCATGAAGCCCATCTGCTGGAAGCTGCCGAGCGGGGCCGAAGCGTTGTACTTCTTCGAGACCGTGCGGTACAGCTCCATCTCCGGGTTCGGGTCGTCGAGCAGGCTGAGCTCGGCGTTGATGTTGATCTTGCCCTTCCACTTCGCGCCGAGCGCCGCGGCCACCGAGCTGTCGTTGAGCGGCGTGGACGAACCCCAGATCACGTTGTCCATGAGGCCCTGCTCCTCGGCCGCCTTGAGCAGCGGCAGGCCGGACTCGGGCGTGAAGTTCAGGAGGACGCCGCCACCCTTGCCGGCCTTCGAGATGGCGTCACGGATCGGCGTGGCCGGATCGGTGATCGGCAGGTCGAGCTGGATGTCGGTCCAGGCGATGCCCTTCGACTTGAAGTAGGCGCCAGCCAGCGAGTTGTTGTAATCGGCCGTGGGCGTCTTGTTCGTGAGGCTGATGACCGTGCCCTTCACGCCCTTCTCCACCATGCTCTGGGCGGCACCGAGGGCGCTGTAGCCCGGGCCCATGTTCGCGGCGGCGATCGCCGGCGAGCTGAAGCACTCGGCGGGCACGCCGGCGACGATGATGTTGAAGCCCATCTGCTCGTAGTACTTGGCGTTGACCGGGCAGTCGATGATGCTGAACCCGCCGATCATGCCGACGATCTTGTCGGTCTCGATCAGCTTCTTCGCGGCCGCGGCGGCGTCTTCGGGCTTGAGGTTGTCGTTCTCCTCGAGCATCTGCACCGGACGGCCGTTGATGCCACCGTTGTCGTTGACGCAGTCGAAGTAGGCCTTCATCATGGCCGGGCCGGTGCTGAAGTCGATGCCGGGAACCTTCGTGGTGACGTTGCCGAGCTTCACCGGGTTGCCCGAGGCCTTCTTGCCGTTGTTCAGGCCGCAGCCGTCGCCGCCGCTGTAGGCGCCGGTCGCCGAGGGCTTGGCGGCGGCCGTCGTGGCGCCCCCGCCCGCGGCGGTGGTTGCCGGCTTGGCGGCGGCGGTCGTCGCTCCGGCGGCCGCGGCCGCGGTGGTGGCCGGCTTGGTGGCGGCGGTGGTGCTCGCCCC
>JAYUAM010000361.1:0-4585 GCA_043741295.1 Acidimicrobiia bacterium | reverse complement strand
TGCGGGCCCGTCGGGTGGAGCTGGCGACGCTGGAGGACGAGGCCGAGGCGCTGTTCGACCGGGGCTGGACCGACGGCCTTCCCGTCGTGCCGCCGACGGAGGCACGCGTGCTCCGCATGCTCGCCGGCACCCATCGCGCTGCGGACGAGGTCGTCGCCGTCGTCCCGCCGAACCTCGAGCCGGTGACGGTCGAGAAGGTGGCCGTCAACGCGGTGATGGCCGGTTGCAAACCCGAGTACCTCCCCGTGGTCCTCGCCGCGATCCAGGCGGTCTGCACCGATACCTTCAACATGCACGGCGTGCTCGCGACGACGATGCCGGTCGGTCCGGTGCTCGTGGTGAACGGGCCCGTGCGACGGGCGATCGGCATGAATGCGGGCGTAAACGTCCTCGGCCAGGGCAACCGGGCGAACCTCACGATCGGGCGCGCCGTGCAGCTCGTCGTGCGCAACGTCGGAGGTGGCCGGCCGGGCGAGGTCGACCGGGCGACGCACGGCAACCCGGGAAAGGTGTCGTTCTGCTTCCCCGAGGACGAGGAAGGCTCGCCGTGGACGCCACTGCACACGACGCTCGGGCACGAGCCCGCCACGAGCACGGTCACCGCCTTCGCCGGCGAGGGGCCGCGCTGCGTCGTCGACCAGCTCTCGCGCACACCCGAGTCACTGGCCGCCTCGTTCGCCGTCTGCCTGCGCACGGTGCACCATCCGAAGCTGCCGTTGGGGTTCGACGCCATCCTGGTCGTGGCCCCCGATCACGCCCGCGTGTTCGCCGAAGCCGGGTGGGACCGGGCGCGCGTCATCGCCGAGATCCATTCCCATCTGCAGCTGCCGGGCTCCGAGATCGTGCGCGGCGCCGGCGGTATCGCAGAAGGTGTGCCCGACGCGTTCGCCGACGCGACGTTGCCGAAGTTTCGCGACGGTGGCCTCCTTCTCGTCCACGCCGGAGGCGGCGCGGGCCTCTTTTCGTCGATCATCGGCGGTTGGGTGAACGGTGCCACCGGGAGCACGCCGGTCACCGTCGCCATCGACCGCCCACCGTCGTCCAGCTGAATCTCTTCCGATCGGAGCCCCGTGACCGTCATCCTCGATCCAACGGCTGAGCGCCAGCTCGCCGAGCGCCCGCTCAGCTCGCGGCCGGCGTCGCTCGACGGGCGCACCATCGGGCTGCTCGACATCTCCAAGCCGCGCGGCGACGTGTTCCTCGACCAGCTCGAGCGTCGCCTCGCCGACGCCGGTGCGACGGTGCGGCGCTACCGGAAGCCGACGTTCGCCAAGCCGGCCCCGGTCGACCTGCGCCACGAGATCGCCACCCAGTGCGAGGTGGTCATCGAAGCGCTGGCCGATTGAGGCTCGTGCACGTCGTGCAGTGTGCACGACATCGTAGATCTTGAGAGCCGTGGTCTGCCGTCGGTGTTCGTCGCCTCGGCCGAGTTCGTTCATGCGGCCGAGTCGCAGGCGACGATGCTCGCCATGGCCGTCGCTCGCGTGTTCGTCCCCCACCCGATCCAGGACCGCACCGACGACGAGATGCGCGCCTACGCCGACGCCGCGTTCGACGAGATCGTCGCCAAGCTCACTGCGAGCCCGTAGACACCGGATGGACGCGTACGCCGTCATGCCGGCGGCCGGATCTGGTCGACGCTCCATGTCATCTCGTTCCGCGATATCAAGCGCGCTACGAGTTCTCGGCCACTAGCTGTGTCGCGACTTACACGACTCGGCGCGCCGCTGTCGATGTCGCTGTTGTCCTCGCCCCGGGCCACCGATCCGAACTGCTACACGCGCTTCCCAGATCCCGGTCCCTCGCGTCACCGGTACAACTGTACGCGCCCGTGATGCCGAGCGCCTCAGAGTAGCGACGGCGGGTCGGCGTCCTCCGGGCACTCGGCGACGCCGACGCGTCGACAGGCATGCCGTCACGGAACGGACTCCGGGGCCTGGCGGCGCCGGAAGGAACTGCTACGGCAACCGGTACTCGCCGTCGACGACGGCGGCGACGCCGTCACGAACGAGGGTGGCGGCGACGCGCTCTGCCCGCTCATTGTCGTCCGGCCAGCCCATCGCTGCGGCGAGGGCGGCGACCTTCACCGGTGCATCACGGAGCGCGTCGACGAGGCGGCCGCGGCCCTGACGGTCGGAGCCGACGAACCGACTCTGGCCGCCCGACACGCCGGCCGAACCGACCGCCGGGTCGGGGTCGGCGCGGCCCCCAGCGTGCCAAGCACACGCGTTAGCCGCGGCGAGTGGGCACTCGTCGCAGCTCGGTCGGCGGGCCGTGCAGACGGTCGCGCCGAGATCGAGCACGATCTGGTTCCACGACCACGGGTCGACGCCGGCGGCCCAGACGTCGGCTGCGGCCTGCACCTCGGCGGTCCCGAGCGTCCGGCCGGCGGTGCGGGCGAGCACGCGAGCGACGTTCGTGTCGACCACGGCGACGGGCGACTCGAAGGCAAACGCGAGGATCGCCCTCGCGGTGTAGGGACCGACGCCGGGGAGCGCGCGCAGCCCGGCCACGTCGCGCTTCCACACCCCGTGCCAGGCGCCCTCGACCATCGTCGCCGCCGCGTGCAGCTTCACCGCCCGACGGTTGTAGCCGAGCCCGGCCCACGCCCGGAGAACGTCGCCGACCGGCGCGGCGGCGCACACCGTGGTCGTTGGGAAGCAACTGAGGAACTCGCCGTAGCGATCGACCACCCGAGTCACCTGCGTCTGCTGCAGCATCGTCTCGGCGACGAGGATCGCCCACGGATCACGCGTCTGTCGCCACGGCAGGTCGCGCAGACGCGGCTCACCCCAACGAAGCACGGCGCGCTGGATCACCGCCACGGCGATCATTCGTCGACGGGCTCGCTCGTGCGCCGCCACCAGACGGCCTCGGTTCGGTAGGGCACGGCGAACGGCTCGTCGAGCGCGGCGATCACCCGGCCCACGTGGTCGATCGCCGCGCGCTGCCGCGCCGCATCGAGCACGATGACATAGCTGCGCGACGCGAAACTCGCCAGGAACTCGTCGGCCGTCTGCAGGATCGAATGGCGGGTCGTCGTCGAGCGTCGAGCGTCGAACCACGCAGGCGCACCCAGCTCGAAGTCCCACGCCGCGGCGCCGATGAGCGCGCGCCGACCGTCGCTCGCGCCGTCCTTCACCGCTTCGACGGCGGCGACCCACGCCACGTCGACATCCTCGAAGTTCCACAGACAGACGAGGTGGCCACCGGGTCGCAGGACGCGGGCTACCTCGCGGTTGGCCCGGTCGCGGTCGAACCAGTGGTACGCCTGGGCGACAAGCACGATGTCGATCGAGTCTGCCGCGAGCGGGATGTCCTCCGCCGTGCCGTCGATCGCCAACACGCCCGGCACCGCATGTTCGAACCGGGCGCGCATCTCCGCCAACGGTTCGACGGCGACAAGGTGCGCGCCGAACGGCACGAGCTGGCGGGTCAGCTTGCCCGTACCGGCCGCCAGGTCGAGGAGATCCCGACCGGGCCCGAGATCGAGCTCGTGATGGAGCGCGTCGAGCAGATCGGCAGGGTAGGCCGGCCGGCCCCGTTCGTAGGCCTCGGCCGCCGACCCGAACGACGTCGCCAGCGAGCGGTCAGGACCACCTGGTCCGCTCAATCCGTCACCGCCCGAACGCCCTCGACACGGGCATCGAAGCTACCGCTCCCCACGAGTCGACGCCGTGGCCGAGCGGCGCCCACGCTGTGCGCAGGCGCGCTCGGATCAGTGCACTGAGGCGTCGGGCGCGGCAAGGGGCGTTGGCGCCGGCAACGGTGCCAGCGAACGCGTCCGCAGCAGGGCGGTCGCGGCGTGGGGCGGCAACGGGTACGACAGGTGGTAGCCCTGCAGCCGGTCACACCCGAACGACACGAGCTTGGCCGCCTGCTCGGCCGTCTCGACGCCTTCGGCCGTCACCGTCATGCCGAGGTCGTGGGCGAGCTGGATGACCGATGCGACGATCGTGGCGTCCTCGGCCCGCGTGAGCAGATGCTCGACGAAGTCACGGTCGATCTTCAACGAATCCGCCTCGAGGCTGCGCAAGTGACTGAGCGACGAGAAGCCCGAACCGAAGTCGTCGAGCGCCACCGTCGCGCCGAGCGCCCGCAGCTGGCGCAGCAGGACGAGCACGCTCTCCGGATCGACCATCAGGCTGGTCTCGGTGACCTCGAACTCGATCAAGCGGGCCGGCACCCGGTAGCGGTTGAGGGCCGACGCGATCTGGCTCGGCAACGTCTGGTCCTGCAGTACGACCGACGAAAGGTTGACACCGATCCGTACCTGCATCCCGGCATCGAGCCACGTTCGCGCCTGGCTGAGGGCGACGGCGATCGTGCGATCGGTGAGCTGGGCCACGAGCCCGCTGCGTTCGGCGAGCGGCAGGAAGTCCTTCGGCAGCAACTCGCCGCGCTCGGGATGCTTCCAGCGCACGAGCGTCTCGAACTGCACGACCTCGCCGGTGCGGGCGTTGACGATCGGCTGGTACACGAGGTCGATCTGGTCGGTCACGTCCTCGCGCAGCGCGGCACGCAGTTCGGCTGCCATGGTGAGCTTCGAGGTGGAGTGCACGTCGATGTCGGCCGAGTACGTGCG
>JAYUAM010000360.1:0-1858 GCA_043741295.1 Acidimicrobiia bacterium | reverse complement strand
GCGGCGGCGATCAACGGCGGCACGCTTCCGCACCCGACCGTGGACGCCGCCGGCAACGTCACGGCCATCTACCCGGTGTTCACGCCGTCGGGGCTCACTGTGTGCATCGACCGCGACACCTGTTCGTTGCGCGCCGGCGGGTTCTGCGCGTATCACGGTGCCTTCGACCTCAGCGGCGTGCCGGTGGTGTACACCGTGCAGCCCGATCTCACCGTGGCGGTCGTCGCCAGCCAGCCCTGCGGGGCGGGCAACGGGTTCCAGGTGACGACCGCGGTGTTGTCGCACGAGTTGGTCGAGACGGTCACCGATCCGCTCGGGCCCGTCGCCGCCCTCGGCCAGCCGCCGATGGGCTGGTACGACTGGGTGACGACGGGGCTTGGCGAGATCACGGACATCTGCCAGGACGTGGACGGCACGTTCCTCGGGGCCGATGGTGCCACGTACACGGTGCAGGGACAGTGGAGCAACGCCAGCCTGGCGTGCATCATCGACAAGGCCCAACCGCCACTCACGCCGCCGGCACCGGGGCCGGGGCCGGGTGCTGCGCTCGACACGTCGAACCCGGTCAGCCGGGTCCTGGACACACGCAAGACGGCCCCGGTCGGACCGCAGGGCTCGGTCGCGATCCACACGTCATCGCCGGGCGCTAGTGCGGTGGTGCTCAACGTGGCGGCGGTCGGCGCGACCGTCGAGACCTACATCACCGCGTGGCCGTGCGACCAGGCGCGCCCGACGGCGTCGAACCTCAACGTCGTCGCCGGCGACACGGTTGCAAACCTGGTGACCGTTCAGGTGGCGGCGAATGGCGACGTGTGCGCGTACAACAACGCCGGTCGGGTCGACCTCGTCGTCGACGAGATGGCGAGCTACCGGGAGGTGGCCGGCGCCGTGGCCACGGGCCGGTTCGTGGGCCAGGTCCCGACGCGCGCACTCGACACGCGCACGACCAACACGCCGTTCGGCGTCAGCGAGGAACGCCAGCTCGACCTCAAACCGTTCGGCGTACCGGACAACGCGCTGGCGGTCGTCGTCACCATCACCGCGCCCGACTCGCGCGGCGCGGGCTACTGGGCGGTGTGGCCGAGCGGTGCCTGGCCGGGCACGTCGAGCTTGAACCTCTCCGCTCGTAACCAGACGAGGGCGAACCAGTCGATCCTCTCGCTCGATCGCGGGACCATCAAGATGCGTTCGCAGATCGGGGGTCACCTCGTGGTCGACGTCGCCGGTTGGTTCACCGGATCCGGTGGCGCAATCGCCACGACCGGACTGTTCCATCCGGTCGTGCCCAGTCGCCGGGTCGACACACGAGGCGGAGGGGTGAAGCAGACCGGTCTGAATCTGGTCGTGGGCTCATCCGGCGACATCCCCGCCGATGCCAGTGCCCTGGCGTTGAACGTGACGGTCACGCAGCCGGTCGCCGCCGGGTTCGCCGTCGTCTATCCCGACGGAGCTGCCCAGCCCACCGCGTCGAACCTGAACTTCAGCCCGGGTGCCACCGTTCCCGGCCACGTGATCGCCGGCCTCGGCGCCGGCGCGTTCCACGTCCGCACGAACGTGCCGAGCTACTTCGTCATCGACATCTTCGGCTGGTACAGCTGACCTGAGGGAGCGCCGGCCGGCCGGCTCTGCCGTCGCGCACGGGCTGGTCAGACCATGAACGCCGAGAGTCGGGTCGCCTCGGCGGCGACCTCGCCCATGGCCCGCCGGCCGAGCGAAACGAACGGGTCGGTGTGCACAACCCCGTTGGCCAGGCGCCACGTGCCGGCGACGACGCCGTCGACCAGGAACGTGCCGACGGACTGCGGATTCTTGCTCGTGAACACGAGCGGCCGGTGCTCCTCGGCGATGATCGCGGCGG
>JAYUAM010000359.1:0-4596 GCA_043741295.1 Acidimicrobiia bacterium | reverse complement strand
CCGGCAGCTCACGGGCCGACGCGCTCACCAGCCCCGCCACGAACAAGCGGCCGGAGAGGGCGAAGGCGGCCACGGTGCCGGGCCCGTCGGTGGCGTAGCTCACGACGCCATCCGCCCCTTCCCGGGTGCGCTCGCGCCGGGTCCGCTCCTCAGCTGGCAGGTCGTCGTCACCGGCGTCGTCCGCGTCACCGGCGTCGTCCGCGGCACCGGTGACCGCCAGCAGGGCCCGGGGGTCGGCTACGAGGCGTTCCTGCCCGGACGCCGTGTCGAACACCCAGAGAAGGTTGACGGGGTCGCTGCCGCCCCGGCTCCGGCAGAACACCACCCGGCTGCCATCGGGTGCCACGCTGATCGTGCGCGGCTCGCCGAGCGTCAGGCGCTGCGTGCGGGCGTATTGGCGGGGGAAGGTGTCGGTCGGCTGGTCCAGCGGTTCGGGCCCGCTGGCACCCTGGATGGCAACCGGGTCGGCACCCTGTGTGGGTTCGGTGTCGCTCACGTCGGGCGAGCCTATGGCGGCGGCCGCTGTCGGGGAACCCCTCCTACCCGCCGGGCCTCCGCCCACGTGTGGTCCTACCGGCGTCGGTCGACGTCACCCCGCCCGGCGCCCCTCGCCACCACGAGGCCGTATGTTCTCCTACGATGTGCGAGCGGCTACGCCGGGTGAACCCCGGGGGCGAGGACCGGTCGATGGGAAGCACAACACCTTGAGCAGGAAGCGCTCCGTGCGCCTGGCCTACGCGCCCGGACTCGACGGCCTTCGCGGCCTCGCCGTGCTCGCCGTGCTGTTCTTCCACGCCGGGGTCCGCCAGGTGGGCGGTGGCTTCGTCGGCGTCTCGGTGTTCTTCACCCTGTCGGGGTTCCTGATCGGCTCGTTGCTCATCGCCGAGGTGGCGTCCACCGGCACCGTCGCGCTGAAGGGCTTCTGGGCGCGGCGCGCCCGCCGCCTGCTCCCGGGCGCGCTCGTCACGGTTGCGCTCGTGGTGCTTCTGGCAGGAACGGTGCTCACCAGCGCCCGAGCCGACCTTCGGGGCGATGTCATCGGCGCCATCGGCTACGTCGCCAACTGGCGGTTCTGGCTGAACGGCAGCTCGTATGCCGCGCTCTTCACCGCGCCGTCGCCACTCGTGCACTTCTGGAGCCTGGCGATCGAGGAGCAGCTCAACGTCATCCTGCCGCTCGTCGTGCTGTGGGTCGTCTCGCGTTGGGGTCGGGCCCGGCTCGGCGTGTTCCTCGTCGGTCTGTGGGTCGTCACGACCGCACTAGCCGTCGTCGTCGGGCTCTCGGGCCGTGGCTCCAGCCTCGGCTACTACAGCACGTTCACCCGGGCGCCCGAGCTGCTCACCGGCACGATCGTCGCCTGGCACATGCTCCGGCGCCCGAAGCGGCCCACCCGCTGGTTCGACCTCGCGGGCCTCGTCGGGCTCGGGGTGCTCGGCTGGCTCGTGTCGCACGTCGGTCTGTCGACCGAGTGGCTGTACAAGGGTGGGTTCGCCGCCATCTCGTTCGCGTCCACCGCTGTGGTCGTGGCCGCCACGCAACCGGGCGGCTTCGTGTCGCGCGCACTCGGCGTCGCCCCCCTGCGGATGATCGGTCGCATCTCGTACGGCATCTACCTCTACCACTGGCCCCTCTTCCTCGCGCTCACCCCTGAACGTCTGCACCTGTCGTTCTGGCCGCTCACACTCGTGCGCTTCGCCGCCGCGTTCGCCGCGGCCGTCGTCTCGTTCGTGTTCATCGAGGAGCCGGTGCGTCGGGGCCGGGCGCTGCGCACGCCACGCACGACGATGACGGCCGTCGGCGCCCTCGGTGCCGTGGTGGCCGCCGCGCTGCTCCTGCCGGCCTCGTCGGCGGCGAGCGCGAGCGTCGACTTCGGCAAGCTGAGCAAGAAGCTGGCCGACGCACCCGCCCTGGCCGCGGCCGCCGCGCCGGTGCCGGTGGCTGATACGTCGACGACGACCGCACCGACGCCCGGGTCGACGGCGCCCACCCAGCCTCCGAGCACGTCGGCGCCGACGACCACGGTCGCACCGCATGTGGCGAAGATTGCGTTCTTCGGAGACTCGACCGGTCTGATGACCGGCTTCGGCATGCAGCTCTGGGGACTCGCCAGCGCTCGCGCGGTCGTATTCGGCGACGCCAAGCTCGGCTGTCCGCTCGTGCGCAGCGGCGACATCGAAGCTCCGAACCTGGCCGGACAGCTCGATCACGGTCCGGTCAAAGCGGACTGCGACTGGTCGACCCTCTGGCCGGCCTACCTCGCTCAGCACCCGGCCGACGTCGCCGTGATCCAGTTCGGCCCGTGGGACGTGCGCAACCGACGCCTGGCCGGCGACAGCGCCTGGCGTCACATCGGCGATCAGGTGTTCGACGACCGGATGCGCTCGGAGATGACTCTTGCGTCGAAGCTGTTCACCGATCGCGGCATCCCGGTCATCTGGCTTGAGGCTCCACCGGTCGATCTCGGCCGTGAGCAGGTTCCCCGTCTCGACTCCGACATCGCTGCATCTGACCCCGCCCGCATGGCTCGCTACAACGAGATCATGCGTGAGGTCGTCCAGCAGACGCCTGGCGCAGCGCTCATACCGCTGTCGGAATGGCTCGCTCAGCAGGCGGGTGGAGTGATGGGCGCCGCGCTCCGGCCGGACGGCGTGCACTTCTCTCCGGAGGGAGCGGCGCTGGTCGCCGAGTGGCTCGGGCCCGAGATCAGTCGCGTCGGTGCCGAGGCTCGCGCTCGTCTCTGACCATCGAGCGCGAGTCGGGCGGGCCCGATCGAGCCGTCAGTGGGCGATGTGGTCGCCGCCGCGTGAGCGACGCGCCGAGAGGTCGTAGTAGATCTCCTCGAAGTAGCGCTTCGCCTGGCTGGCGAGAACACCGAGGCTGATCAGCTGCACGGCGACCATGAAGCTGAAGCCGGCGATGATGAACGTCTGCGGCCGAAGCGTCCACGCGTCGGCGAAGGCATGCGTCAGCCGGGCATCGGGACCACCCGAGGTCGAGCGCGCGTTCTGCAGCACGGTGACGGCGAGCGAGCCGATCGACCACATCGAGACGAGCAGCAGCAGCAGCCCGGGCACGACGAAGAACACGATCGGGCGGAACAGGAAGCTGGCGAACACCAGGAGCTTCGAGGTGGTGCTCACCGTCAGGCTCACCTTGCGCATGCGCAACCGCTCGGTCTGCCCGCTCCAGTCGAGGTGGGCAGGAACCTCGATCACCCGGGCGCGCATGATCTGTGCCTTGTAGAGGATCTCGGTGTTGATCTCCGGACCCATCGCCTTGAGCGTCAGGCCGCGCAGGAACGGGCCGTCGTAAGCGCGCACCATGCCGGTCACCGTGGCGACGTGGCTCTGGGTGCTGGCCGACAGGATGCGGTTCACCCCGGCGCTCATCGCCCTCCGGTTCCACGGGATGGCGCTGGTGTGCCCACCCTTCATGTACGGCGAGGCGACGACGATGCGGGCGTGCTGGGCGACGAGGGCGTCGACCATGCGGCCGATGTGCTCTGGCGCGTACGACAGGTCGGAGTCGAAGGCCACGACGTAGTCGCCCTTCGAGCGGCTGAACCCGAAGCGCAGGGCCTGACCGATGCGGAAGTTCACCTTGTGGTGGAGCACCGTCACCTCGTCGCGGCGCGAGGCGAACGCGTCGGCGATCGCCCCGGTCTCGTCGGTGGAGCCGTCGTTGATCACGATCATCTCGAACCGGTACTTCTCCGCCAACGAGCCCAGGTACAAGTACGTCTCGGTCAGCGAGCTCATGAGGAGCAACGCCTCGTTGTAGGCGGGGATCACCACCGAAATGAGCGGCAGCGTCGCCTCGACGACATCCGCGTCAACGGCGTCCGCCTCAACGACATCCGGGTCGACGACATCCGCGTCCGCGTCGTTTCCGGCGACGACGATCTCGCTCACCGCGTGCGCTCCAGGACGGGCGTCGCCCGGTCGGAGGACACGAGTCGCAGCCCACCACCGGCCAGCGCCTGCTCGGCGTGGTCGGCCATGGTGACGACCTGGAACTGGCGGGCGAGCTCGTCGAGACAGCGGCCGGCGACGGCGCGCTTGTCGGCCCCCGACATCGCCATGCCCGGGAAGAACCCGAGGGCGTCGACGTCGTCGGCCCCCAGGAAATCGAGCGGGTGGAGCAGGATCGACGGGGTCACGTGTCGCAGCCGGCACAGCCGCAGCGCGTTGGCGAAGTACTGGTGCGCCGCTGCGGGCGACGGCCCGGCGATGTACAGCACGTAGCTCACGTGCATGGGCACACGCACGAGCGGCATGGTGGTGACCGGAATCTCCAGGAGCTGGTCGGACCCCACGCTCCAGAGGTACGGCTTCAGCGGGCGCAGACCCTCGCGGGCGCCGCCGAAGAGCATCGAACGCTCGGCCCGCTGCTCGGCGGTCAGCTTCGCCGAACGGAAGTAGTACTTGCGGGCGAGCGGGCCGATGACGGTGGGGAGCGTGGAGCAGTCGTAGCGGTAGCCGCGGTCGACGAGGGCGCGCAGCACGTCGGCCGACAGGCTGTAGCCGGGGCCGCGGAACCCGGTCGGGCGCTGGCCGGTCACCGCTTCGAGCGCATCCTCGGTGCGGGCGAACTCGT
>JAYUAM010000358.1:0-4600 GCA_043741295.1 Acidimicrobiia bacterium | reverse complement strand
ACGACGACGTCCGGGCCCACCGGCCTGACGTCGTGTTCTGCCAGGCGCAGGGTTGGCCGTCCGACAGTGAGCGGGCCGACGATCCGGCCTACGACGACATCGTGCAGGCGGCCACCGGCATCGCCGACCTTTTCGAGCGCCAGACCGGCGTGCCGGCGCTGATGCCGACGATTGTGGCCGACAAGGTGTGCGGCATGACGATCGCCTACTCGGTCCTCGCCGCGCTCCGGCACCGAGATCGCACCGGCGAGGGTCAGCGCATCGAAGTAGCGATGGTGGAGACGATGCGTTCGTTCCTGCTCGTCGAGCACGGCGGCGCCGCGATCGCCGTGCCGCCCGCCGGCCCGCCCGGCCACCAGCGCGTGCTCACGCCGTTCCGGAGACCGCAGCAGACCAGCGACGGCTGGATCAGCGTGCTGCCCTACAGCCGCAAGAACTACGACGACCTGTTCGGCGGATCCGGTCGGGCCGATCTGCTCGACCATCGACTGGTCGACAACCCGACGCGCCTCGCCCATTCCGACTCGTTGTACCGCGACGTCGCCGACGTGCTCGCCACGAACACGACAGACCACTGGCTGGCCTTCTGCCGGAAGCACGACATCCCGGCGACGGCGATCGGCCGGCTCGACGAGATCATCGACGAGCTGCCGATCGCCGAGCATCCCGTGGCCGGGCCCTATCGCCAGATCCCACCGCCGGTGCGTTTCGACCGCACCCCGATGACGGTCCGTCGGCCGGCGCCGCTCGTCGGGGCCGACGGTGACGAGGTGCTGGTGTCGGTCGGTTACACGACCGACGAGATCGTCGCGCTCCGATCGGCCGGCGCGCTGCGCGGCGGCTGACCCCTCGGTTCGCGGGCGGCGCTTACGACGGGGCCTCGTCGAGTACGAGACCGGCGGCCATTGCCGCCGTTCGCACAGCGGCGACGAGTGCGGGGCCCGAACCGTCGCAACGCTCGATCGCTTCGGGTCCGAGCAGGAGCGTGAACCCGCCGTCGGTCTCGGCGAGCACCACCGGCACCCGGTTCTCTGACGCCGCCCGCACGCCGGCCGGTTGGTCGTCCCGGTGGTAGGTGTCGAACGCCACGGGCAGTTCGGCCCTACACGACTGCCACGACCCGCGCTCGCGCACGAGGCCGTGTGTGATGTCGCACAGCGCGCAATGGGCCCGCCCGAGGCGAGCGCCCACCCAGTAGCGCAGCTCTCCCCAGGCGTCGCCGTCGGCGTCGTACACGCCGACGAGCCGGCGTACCACGGTCGACGAAGCGGTCATCGCTCGACGGCTACTTCGCGAACTTCGTGTAGGTCTCGGTCACCGGCACGATCACGTGGTCGGCGAGCCCGCCCAGGCGGGTGGCGTTGATCGCCGCGTATTCGGGCGACGTCATCGTGTCGACGAAGGCCCGCCGGTCCGGGTATTGCACGAGCACGGCGTAGTCCCACGCGTTCTGCTCGTCGTCGCCAAGGGCGACGCCCGTCACCTGGCCCGCCCACAGGATCGTGCCGTGCGCACGCTTGAGGAGCGGCATGAATCCGGCGGAGTAGCGGAGGTAGGCATCCGAACCCGTGCCGTCCCCGTCGGCTGACTGCTCGCGGAAGCGCACGAGGTTGAGCATCACCACGGGCCCGGTCTCGGGCGAGGCGGCGAGTGCAGCGAGCTGATCGGCGGTCGGTTCCATCGCGCCGTGCGGACCGTCGCTCATGAGCCGAACTCGAAGCCGAGGTCGGGCGCGGTGAGCAACGACACGAACGTGATGCCCTGCTCGGCCGCCATCGCCGTGGCCGTGCCGCCGCGGTCGACGATGGCGAGGATCATGATCGGCTCGGCCCCGTAGGCCCGCACGACCTCCGCCGCCTCCAGTGCCGAGGTGCCCCGCGTCGAGGTGTCCTCGGCGATCACGACCTTGTCGCCCGGCGAGAGCGCGCCGGCGATGCGGCCCTGCACGCCGTGGTCCTTGGCCTCCTTGCGGATCGAGAAGCTGCGCAGCGAGCGGCCGTTCAGCGCGCCGATCGCGGCGATGCCGAACGCGACGGGGTCGGCGCCCATCGTGAGCCCGCCGATGGCGGTCGCCTCGGGCGGGATGAGCGCGAGCGCGGCCCGCGCCACGAGCGTGATGCCATCGGGCCGACACGCCGTCTGCTTGGTGTCGAGGAACCACGTGCTGGTGGCCCCCGACTTCAGGGTGAACTCTCCCCGCTTCACCGAGTGCTCGAGCACATGATCACGCAACGCCGACCGGATCGGATCCTCCATCCGGTCGAGGGTAGTCGTACTGAATGGCGCTGTGCCCCGGGCCAGGTGCGGCGCCGAGGGAAGCGCCAGCAACGAGGCGTACGCGGCGCCGAGCCGAAAGCGAAGCGGACGGCGAGCCCGCCATTCAGTACGGACGGTGGGTCGACCCACCAACTTGAGTATCTTCCCCGGGATGACTGCCCCGACGTTGCGCATCTTCACCGAACCTCAACAGGGTGCGTCGTACGACACGCTGCTCGCGGTAGCGCAGGCGACGGAGCGGCTCGGCTACGACGCGTTCTTCCGCTCGGACCACTACCTGAAGATGGGTTCGGTCGCGGGTGCGCCGGGTCCGACCGATGCGTGGATCACGCTCGCCGGTCTCGCCCGCGAGACGAGCCGCATCCGCCTCGGCACGCTCGTCACGTCGGCCACGTTCCGCTATCCCGGTCCGCTGGCCGTCAGCGTCGCCCAGGTCGACCAGATGTCCGGCGGGCGCGTCGAGCTCGGTCTCGGGGCCGGCTGGTACGAGCCCGAACACCTCGCCGGCGCGATCCCGTTTCCCCCGGTCGGTGACCGGTTCGATCGCCTCGCCGATCAGCTGGCGATCCTCACCGGCATGTGGAAGACGCCGCCGGGGGAGATGTTCAGCTACGCCGGCAAGGTGCACCAGGTGGTCGACTCGCCCGCGCTGCCGAAGCCGACGCAGGCCGACCTGCCGATCATCATCGGCGGCGGCGGCCCGAAGCGCACGCCGGCCCTGGCCGCGCGGTACGCCCACGAGTTCAACCTGCCCTTCGCCCCGCTCGACAAGTTCACCGAGCAGACCGCCGTCGTGCGTGCGGCGTGCGAGGCGATCGGGCGCGACCCGTCGACGATGACGTTCTCCGCCGCGCTCGTGCTGTGCTGCGGTTCCGACGAAGCCGAAGTGGTCCGCCGCGCCGCAGCGGTCGGTCAGGCGCCGGACGAGCTGCGGGCGACGGGCGCGGCAGGCACGGTCGCCGAGGTGGTCGACACGCTCGGCCGGTGGCACGCCGCCGGCGCCGAGCGCATCTACCTCCAGATCCTCGACCTCGCCGATCTCGACCATCTCGCGCTCGTCGCCGAAGATGTCCGCCCCCAGCTCTAGCAGGCGTCGAGCGTTCGGCCTTTCCCGATTCCGCCGTCGACAGTGGTCGTACAGCAGCCACTGACGACGGCAGAATGCGGAAGCCGTCGCGGTGACCACCCCGAGCCCGACGACGCCAATTTCGCCGGCCGCCGGGTTCTCCGCCACGACGGTGTTCACCACGGTCCCACCTGCGCCGACGGTCCTGACGACCACCGCCGAGTCACGCCCCAAGGTGCTCGACGACGCTGAGCTGCGCGCCGCCCTGGACGGCTTGTGGCTGCAACCTGAAGGGGAGGTCGACGATGCAACGGGTGCGTTTTCGGGGCCCGACTGGTTCGGGCTGTCGTTCGTGCCCGGCGACGGGAGCCCGATGCTCGTCGTGTCGCCGTGTGGAACGTTCGGATCGCGACCGCATGGGCGTCGGACGTTGTGAGGACGCCGCACGGGCGCAACCTCGGCCGTCACCTGCCGTTCGACCCTGGTGGCGTCGTCGGCCGCGACGTACAGTCACTACGTGATGTGGTTGCGCTCCGTCGGTCGTGGGGCGTCGGGTCGACGCGTGGTCAGTCCGCTTGCGATCGTTGTCGTCGTCCTGGCCAGCTGCGGTTCGACGGCCCGCGACGCTGTGACGACGTCACCGGCGCCGACCACGACCTCGACGGCGGTCCCGGTCCGATCCTCGACGACCGCGATCGCGCTGACCACCTCCGGCACCACGACGGCGACTTTGCCGTCGACGAGCAATGCGGTCCCGTCGACGTTCACGCCGCTCGGTCCGGTGGTCCCTTCCGGCAGCCCGCCGCTGAACGTCGCTTGGAGCCGGACGACGGTCGCCGCGGGTCCCTACAACGGTCTGGTCCGGTCGGACGGGTTCGGGCTGACGTCCGTCAACTCGTCGACGCCAGGGGTGGTCTGGATCTCCGACGACGGTGTCGCATGGACGGCTCGCGAGCTTCCCGACGGGTTCGCCGCGATCGATTCGTCGCGCTCGCGTGACCTCGTCGCCCTGATCGGAACCCGCAGCTCGAGCACCGGCAAGGTGCCGGCGCTGGCCCACTCCGTCGACGGGTCCGAGTGGACGGTCGATGTGCTCGACGTCGGGGACCTCGGACCTGCGACGCGTCCGGACTCCCGGTCCCAGATCGCCGTCTCGGGTCAGCGCATCGTCGCCGCCGTCGACGCCGGGCCCCCAGCTGGTTCGCAGGAGGACACGAACCTGGTGTTCGTCGGCGACGGCGGCCCGCCGTTCCGTCG
>JAYUAM010000357.1:0-1865 GCA_043741295.1 Acidimicrobiia bacterium | reverse complement strand
GGGCACTCGGTCCGGGACGGCGACTGGATTCCGCTGCGCTTCGCCCGCTCTCGGCTGCCATCGCAACGGATCCGGCGGTGTGCCACGGGCAGGCGACGATCCGAGGGACCCGGGTTCCGGTGAGCGTGATCCTCGACTGTCTCGCGGCCCGGCATGACGACCGCAGAGATCGTCGAGCAGTACCCGACGATGACCGATCTCGCCGTCCTTGCTGGCACTCGATCCGGGTCGACGGCCGCGGCAGGCACCGGCTGCCGGCGGCGGTTCACTGCGCGAGAATGCGTGCGCTGGAGCGTGATCGAACACGCGTGCGACGGGAGAGGCGATGAGCAATCTGGAACCACCAGCACCGCCGCAGGCTCCGGCGGCCGCCGCCCTGCCCCGACCGAACCTTCCGCCCCCACCGCCGCCCGTTCCGCTCGTCGGTGCACCCGTGCTGTACTACGCGGCGCAACCGGTGATGGCCGTGCCCGCGGCCTACCCCGCGGCCTACCCCGCGACCTACCCCGCGTGGCCCCCCGGCGTCGCTCCGGCGAGTCCGTGGCTTCGGCTCGGCTGCTTCATGCTCGAAGGCGTGCTGGCGTTCGTGACGCTCGGCATCGGCTGGCTCATCTGGGCCACGCTCGTTGTCGGCCGAGGCCAGACACCCGCCAAGCAACTGCTGAGGTTGCGGGTGATCAATGAATCGACGTTCCGCCCGGCGGGCTTCGCCACCATGTTCTTCCTGCGCGGCATCGTGGCTCGACTGATCGCGTCGATCTTGATCCCGTTGACCTTCGGCATCCTGCTGTTCATGCCGTTCTGGAGCCCGCGCAACCAGAACCTCTGGGACCGCCTGTCCAACACATTGGTGGTCACCGACCCCCACGATGCGTGGCGGGCTCGCTGACCTACCGCAACGTGTACAGGTAGCTTCGTCGCCAATGCCGACGACCGCCGACGTGCCAGTGTTCTCGGTCGACGAGGCCCGGGCGATGGTGGCGCGTCTGTACGGGATCGACGCGACGATCGGGCCGCTGCCGAGCGAGCGCGATCAGAACCTCGCGGTGCGCTCGGTGGAGTCCGTTCTCGAGCCCGAGGGCGATCGCTACGTGCTCAAGATCGCCAACCGGGCCGAGTCGCCCGAGATGATCGACGCCGAGCACGCGGCGATGGCTCTACTCGCTCCGCTCGGCCTCGTGCCGCATGTCGTGCCGACGCTGACAGGCCAGCCGTCGACCCTGGTCGACGGTCATCACGTGCGGCTCGTGACGATGCTGCGCGGCCGCCCGCTCGCTGCAGTTCGGCGACGCACCGATGAGCTGTTCGCCGACCTCGGCCGGACGGTCGCCCGCGTCGACGTCGCGCTCGTCGGTTTCGACCATCCGGCGCTGCACCGCACGTTCCACTGGGATCTGGCGCGGGCAGCCGACGTGGTCGCTGACTACCGGCCGCTCGTGACCGATCACGCCCTCAGCGATCTGGTCGATCGGCTCGTTGCCATCTACCGGGAGCAGACCGATGATGGCCGCCGTCTCGCCGAGCTGCCGCGGTCGGTGATCCACAACGACGCGAACGACCACAACGTGCTCGTCGATGCGCACAACCAGCGGGTCACTGGGCTCGTCGACTTCGGTGACATGGTCCACAGCCACACAGTGAACGACCTCGCCATCGCCATGGCCTACGCGTCGCTCGGCGCGACCGATCCGATGGCGGTCATGGGTCAGGTGGTGCGCGGTTACGACGAGGTCGCGCCGCTCGGCGATCGCGAGCTCGCCGTGCTGTTTCCCTTGGCGACGATGCGGCTGTGCACGAGCGTGTTTCTGGCCGCCCGGCAGCAGGCCGACCGGCCCGATGACGCGTATCTCGCGGTGAGCCAGGGC
>JAYUAM010000356.1:0-1866 GCA_043741295.1 Acidimicrobiia bacterium | reverse complement strand
TCCGGGCCGCGCGGCCATTACTTGCTTTGCCGAGTTCATGCTTCACCGACCGGAACGGACACTCGAAGCCGGCCAGTCGTATCCGGTCGAGGTCGACGCTCTCGTTCGCGGCGACCGGCGAACCGTCAGCGCGTTTCGCCTCAACGTGCCGCCGACCGCAAGCGATCTCAGGAGCTTCCTCCCCTATAGCAACGATCCCGAGGTGATGATGGCGCTCGGAGATCCCGCGCCCTGACCGGCGCCCGAGGAACCGCAGGGGCCGTTGGCTCGGGCGAGGCAGGTCGGCGCGCCGGGCTCACGGCTCGCTACGATTCGGCCACGCCGGGGCGAGCAGCGCTCGTCGAGGACAAAGGGGACGACGATCGCAACCGAATCCGACATCCCGGACATCGTGCGGTCGGCGTATGCCGAGTTGATCGTCACTGACCTCGGGGCGAGCCGGCACTTCTGGGTCGACCGGCTCGGGTTCCACGTGACGGCCGAGGACCAAGGGGTCCTCTACCTACGCGGATACGAGGAGTTCGTGCACCACTCGCTCGTGTTGCGCGCCGGCCCGACGCCTGCGTGCGCCCGCTTCGCCCTGCGCGTCCGCACGCCGGCGGATCTCGATCGGGCCGAGCGGTTCCACCGCGACCGGGGCTGCCCCACCCGGCGCATCCCCGCCGGCACGACGCGCGGCGTCGGCGAGGCGGTGCGCGTGCAGGACCCGTTCGGCTTCGTGGTCGAGTACTTCCACGACATGGATCGCGTCGAGCGCCTGCACCAGCGCTACGACCTCCGCCGTGGCGCGAGCATCAACCGGCTCGACCACATCAACCTCGTGACCGACGACGTGCGGGGCTCCTACGAGTGGTACACCGGCCTCGGGTTCGGCCTGTCGGAGACGATCGAGGACGACGACGGCACGCTGTTCGCCACCTGGATGTTCCGCAAGCAGACCGTGCACGACGTCGCCTTCACGCAGGGCTCGTCACCACGGCTGCACCACCTCGCCTTCGCGGTGCCGGAGTCGCATCACATACTCACGTTGTGCGACGTGCTCGGCTCGACGTTCGAGCAGGACCACATCGAGCGCGGCCCGGGCCGCCACGGGGTGTCGAACGCGTTCTACCTGTACCTGCGCGACCCCGACGGGCACCGCGTGGAGATCTACACGACCGACTACTACACCGGCGATCCCGGCCACGAGGCCCTGCGGTGGAACGTGAACGACCCGAGACGACGGGACTTCTGGGGCAACCCCGTCGTCCCCCGATGGTACGAGGAGGCGAGCCGCGTGCTCGATCTTGACGGCAACCTGGTCCCCCTGCGCGAGCGTCGCTCCGACGAGCAGCGCATCACCGTCGGCGCCGACGGCCTGGGCGTGACTCGGTGAGCGACGCACCGACGCCCACGAGCGCCGCGCCCACGACCGCTCTGTCGGACGCGACGAAGGCGCTCCTCCAGGAGACGGCGACGGCCACGCTCGTCGCCCAGCTCCAGCGCCGCGGCATCCCCGACACATTCTTCACCGGGCTGCGCAGCGGCAAGCCCGGGCACAAGATGATCGGCGTCGCCAAGACGCTGCGCTACGTCGCCGTTCGCCACGACGTGACGGCGAAGTACTCGGCAGGCAACAACGCCCAGCGTCAAGCGATCGAGTCGGTGAACCCCGGCGAGGTACTGGTGATCGAGTGCCGCATGGATCCGGGCGCCGGCACCATCGGTGACATCCTCGCCAACCGGGCGCGCATGCGCGGCGCGGTCGGCGTCGTCACCGATGGCTGTGTGCGCGACGACGCCGCGGTGTGTGGGCTCGACATCGGCGTGTACCGGCAAGCTGCCCACGCGGCCACCCTCGGCCGCCGGCACATGCCGTTCGAGATC
>JAYUAM010000355.1:0-4612 GCA_043741295.1 Acidimicrobiia bacterium | reverse complement strand
CGCGTTCGCAACTCCCTCGGCGCCATCGGTGCACCGGAGCTCGAGCCGAACGTCGCCTACCTCCTCGCCCAGGTGCGGGTGTTCGAGGGGCGGCTCGCCGACGCCCTCGTGCTCATCGACGAATCCCGTCAGGGCCACTTGGCGAACGGTGATCGCGTGCAGGCCGTGCGGACGAACCTCGGGCGCACGAACGTGCTCAACGAGATGGGTCGACACGAGGAGGCGCTGGAGGCGAGCGCCGAGGTGCTCGCTGTGATCGGCGACGGCCGCACGCTTGTCGCCGACACCGCCCGCCACCGGATGGCAGCGCTGGCCCACATGAACGTCGGTGTGTGCCACGAGTACGCCGGCCGGTTCCAGGCCGCCCTGGCGGCCTTCGCCGACGCCGAGGCCGCGTTCACGTCGTTGGACGACCCGACCGGGATGGTCGAGGTGGTCCACAACCGCGCGTACGTCCTGATGGCCGTCGGGCGGTTCGCCGAGGCGGCCGAGACCCTGCAACGGGCCGCCGAGCTGTTCGACCAAGGCGGGATGCGCCAACGCCTCGCTCTCACGCTCGTCGGCGTGGCCCGCTGCCACATCGAGATGGGTGAGCATGCCGACGCCCTGGCCGTGCTCGAACGAGCCGGCGAGATCTTCGAGGAGATCGAGGCCGACTACACCCACTACGACCACGCGGCAGCCAGGGCCGAGGCCTACATGTCCCTCAACCTCCTGCGAGAGGCCGTCGATGCGTACCGCGAGATCGACAAGTGGGCGTCCGGTGCGGACTTCCCCGTCGAGCAGGCCCGCACCTCGTACGGCCTCGGGGTCGCCCTCGGACGCCTCGGTGACCGGGAGGGGACCGCGCAGCTCGAACGCGCCGTCGCCGGCTTCCGTGCGCTCGGCCACGGTGGGTGGACGGCACGGGCCCTCATCGCGCTCGGGTCACTGTGGGCGCGCTCCGGCGACACGGCGCTCGCCGCCACCCATCTGGAGCAGGCCGAGTCGGTCGCGGCAGAGGGTGCTGCCCCCGTCGAGGCGTTGCGGGCCAGGCTCGCCCTGTCGTCGCTGGCCCTGTCGTCGCTGGCCCAATCGTCGCTCGCCGGGGCGACGAGCGACGGAAGATGGCGGGTGCTCTACGACGAGGCGGTGTCCCTCGGCGTCGGACCGTTGATCAGCGTCGCCGCCCATGGCGCCGGCCGTGAGGAGCTGCGGCGGGGTCGGATCGCCGACGCCCGGCGATACCTGACCGAATCAGCCGATCTCGTCGAACGCCAGCGCACGGCGCTCGAGCACGAAGCGCTCCTCATCGCCTTCGGGCTCGACCACGACGATCTTCTCGCCGACCGCGTACGACTCGAGCTCGCCGATCCGGAGGGCGGCGCGGCGGCTGCGCTGGCAGTGGCCGATGCCGGCAAGTCACGGTCGCTCAACGATCTCGCCCGGGGTTCGTGCCGGCGGGGAACGGTGGCGAGCGACGACGTTGAACGCGACGGTCTGGAGCGCGACCTCCATGCGATCTACCGCCAGATGTTCGAAGCCAGCGGCGACACCGCAGCCTTCGAACGCTGTCGCCGGCGGGCCGGCGAGCTCGAAGGCCGCCTCCGCCTGCTCCAGCTCGGCAGCCGCCGGGCGGAAGGCGTGGTCGCGGGGCCCGGCCCGTCCATCGGTCGAGAGATCGCGCCGGGGCAGACTTCGCCCGTCACGACCTTGGCGTACGCCTGTCTCGGTGACGAGATCGTCGCCTTCGTCACCGCCGGCGACGACACGAGTGCGATCCCCCTCGCGATGCGCGCTGACGAGGTGCGCGAGCTCGCCGCCCGGCTCGACGCCCAACACGCCCGGCTGCGGCTGGGCACCGAGTTCATCGAGCGCCACGTCGTCAAGCTGACGCAAGCGTGCCGGGCGGTCCTCGGTCGGTTGTACGACGGGCTGATCGGACCGCTGATGGTGCTCCTCGGCGACGACGCCGACGCGCTCCACGAACCCAGTGCCGCCATGGGTGGACGACCCCTTCTCGTCGTGCCGCACGGCCCGCTCCACGCGATCCCGTTCCACGCGCTCTGGGACGGGACCGCGTACATGCTCGATCGCTGGGCGATCTCGTACGCGCCGAGTCTCGCCGTGTTCGACCAGTGTTCGGCGTCCTTGCGAGCACCGATCGCCGACGCCCTCGTCGTTGGGCTCACCGACGAGCTTGCGCCGTTGGCCGCCACCGAAGCGGCCGCCGTCGCCGCCATGGCAAGCGTCGCTGGCGGGCGACTGCTGACGGACGCCGACGCCACCGTGGACGCCGTGGCCGCGTCGGTGCACGGCCGATCGCTCGTCCACGTCGCCACGCACGCCTGGCACCGGGCCGACAACCCGATGTTCTCGGCCGTACGGTTCGCCGATCGCTGGCTGACCGCGGCCGAGGTTCTCGATCGCCTCAGCTTCGACGGCGCGACGGTCGTGCTGAGCGCGTGCGACACGGGCCGCTCGGCCACGATCGGAGGCGACGAACTACTCGGGTTGGCCCGCGGCTTCCTCGGAGCCGGTGCCGCCTCGCTCGTCGTCAGTCTCTGGCCGACGGTCGACGAAGCCACCACCGAGCTGATGCAGGTGTTCCACGCCGAGCTGCCGCGGCTCGGCGCCGCAAACGCACTGCGAGTCGCGCAGCGCGTCCTGAAGGAATCCCGACCGCACCCGTCGGTCTGGGCGCCGTTCGTACTACTAGGAGCACGATGAACGACCACGTCTCGTCAATGAACGACCACCCGTCCACGATGCGCCGAATCGCGGCATCGCTCGTCCTGGTGGTCGGCTCCGCCGCCGTGCTCGTCGGAGTGACTCCGACCGGCGCGGTCGCCGCCGTGCCGGCGGTCGACGCGGCGGTGACGATCAACCCGGCCTCCGGGCAGACGGCCACGGCCGTCGCCGCCCGTCACGGGGCCGTCGTCGCCGACTCCATTGCCGGGCCGCCGGTGCGCTACCTCCTGCAGACGGCCGACGGGCGCACCGCCGACCAGCTGCTCGCCGACCTCGCGGCCGACCCCGCAGTCGGGACCGCCAACCCGAACGGACCGATCGGCAACCCGGAGATCGTCAACGCCAGCGGCCGCATCTACGGCTGGGCGGCGGCGGCACCGACCGAAGCGACGTCGCAGTACGCCGTCGACCTGCTCGGCCTCCCGGCCGCCCACCGGATCTCGACCGGTGCCGGCATCACGGTCGCGGTGGTCGACACGGGCGTGCAGCTCGCGCCCACGCCGAACCCCGTCCTGGCTGGCGCCCTCGTACGCGGCATCGATCTGGTCGACGGCGACGGCGTTCCCGACGACGCCCGTACCGGTGCGATCGACCCGGTGACGGGCCTGGTCGACGGCATGGCCGGGCATGGAACCCACGTGGCCGGCATCGTGCATCTCGCCGCTCCTGACGCGAAGATCATGCCGGTACGGGTGCTCGACTCGACGGGGAGCGGCACCATGTGGAACGTGGCCAAGGGCATGACGTGGGCCGCCGACCACGGCGCCACGGTGATCAACGCGAGCCTCGGCGCCCACGGCTCGCTCGGGCTCGTCCGCGACACGGTGTCGGCGCTCATCGACCGCGGTGTCGTCGTCGTCGCCGCCGCCGGGAACGACGCCCGCGACCGGGACAACTACCCGGCGGCAACGCGATGCGCCGTGTCCGTCGCAGCGAGCGACGCCAACGACGCCATCGCCGACTTCTCGACCACCGGTTCGTCGGTGTCCGTCGCCGCGCCCGGCGTTTCGGTGACGAGCATCCATCCGTTCTCGCCCACCGGCTACGCCGCGTGGAGCGGCTCGTCGATGTCGTCCCCGTTCGCCGCGGGTACCGCCGCGATGATCCGTTCCGTGCGCACCTCCACATCGGGCGAGGTCCTCGCCTTGATCGCGGGCACGAGCCACCGTGTCACGACGGCGTTCGGCACCGTCGCCTTCGGGCGGATCGATGCGGCGGCCGCCGTATCCGGCGCGGCGAAGGGGATGATTCCCACCGCGACCGACGCGAACATCCCGGCCCGGTGCCTGCCGTGAGTCTCGTCGCCACGCTTACCGAACCCGAGCGAGTCTCGATGGCCACCGTCGCTGTTGTTCTCTACGTCGCCGAGCCGCTCGTGCGCGATGTACTGGAACGCGCCGCTGATAGCCGAGCCGACATCGAGCTCGTCGCTACCGCGACACACTTCGACGACCTCGAGCGGATCGTCGGTTCCAGTTCCTACGAGCAGGTCGTCGTTCTCGCCTGGACCGGAGGCGATCCCATCCGGTTCGTCGCCCAGTTCTCGGCGTCGGCCATAGGAGCGCGGAGCGAGATGGTGCTGGTGGCGCCGGCGGCAACCGAGGCCCTCGTGCGTGCCGCCGTCGACGCTGGCATCGCCGGCTTCCTGACGACCGAGAGCGCGCCGGCCGAAATGTTCGACGCCGTGGGCAGCGTCGCCGCCGGCAACGCTCCGTACGCGCCGTCGGCGACCCGCTGGCTCGTGGCCGAAGCGCGCCGGCACATGATCGCCGGCACCCTCACCGCGCGCGAGCAGGACGTGCTCGAGCTCCTCGCCGACGGCATGGTCAACAAGCAGATCGCCCGGGCGCTCGGCATCAGCGAGTCGACCGTCAAGGTGCAC
>JAYUAM010000354.1:0-10690 GCA_043741295.1 Acidimicrobiia bacterium | reverse complement strand
GGCCAGCGAAGACCTCGAGCGCGCCGCCCGCCGATCCGGCTGACCGGACCACTGACCCGTCGACCGGGGGGCGGCCGCCTGCCTAGGCTGCCCGCATGGCGCGCTACGAGTACCGCTGCAAGGTGGGCGACGACCGGTTCGAGGTCCGTCGGCCGATGAGCGAGGCCGACGCCTCGACCACGTGCCCGAGCGGACACCGCGAGGTCGCCCGGTTGCTGTCGGTGTTCGCCTCGGTGGGCGGTGCCGGGTCGGCGGCGGTGACGCCGACGGCACCGGGGCGCGCGGCGGGCGGCGGCGGCCGGCTGCGCCTGCTCGCCAGGTTAAGAACAGTCCAACATTCTGTGAGCCAGATGCCACGAGACGCCGTTTTCCTGCGGAGAAGTTGAGGGTCACCCCACTAGGCAAGTGCTAAGCTCTTAAGAGAAACTTCACCAACGGCGGGTTCGGCGGATCCCTTTCCCCCTTGCTCGCCCCGTTCCACATTCCAGACTCCGGTGGGTGCCCGCGGGCAGGCCACCGCCGGACCGACATGACGTAGTCGCCACAGGAGTTTGCATGAGGAAGGTCGTGACGGTCGCCGCGGCGACCGCCGTGCTGGCGCTTGGCCTGAGCACCCCGTCGGGGGCTGCTCGCCGCGACCACTTCACCCGGCTGCCCGGCCGCGGTGTGGTTCCGGTCAGCGCCCCGGCCTCGTTGCGCGCCGGCGGCCTCGTCACCGCCAGCGTGCAGCTCGGCGCCGCGTCGCTGGACGTCGTCGCCGCCCGGGTGACCGACCTCGGCGGCTCGGTCCTCTACCGCCTCGACCACGCCGCCAACGCGGTGGTCGTCCAGGTGCCCGGCGACCAGCTGGCGGCCCTCCAGGCGATTCCCGGCGTCGTCCAGGTCCTCGCCTCCCAGCGGGTGGCCCACGCCTCGGCGCCGGTCAACCTTGACTACACCGGCGTGTCCTCCACGTGGTCGGCCCTCGGATCCACCGGAACGGGCGTGAAGGTCGGCGTCATCGACGACGGTGTCGACTACAAGCACGCCGACTTCGGTGGCCCTAATCCCGTCGTTGCTGGCGACCATGAGACCGACGACGGCGAGACCGAAGACAACGGCGACCAGAACTCGGGTCGCGATGGCAGCGACCGATCGTCCAGCTCGACGTCCAGCTCGATGCCGGCCGGCTCGGGATCGTCCCGCTCGGGATCGTCCGGCTCGGGCAACGACGCCCGCCGTGCCGCGTTCCGGCAGGGCGACGATGCCGGGTCGACCAGCAACGACCACCAGACCAACGAACACGGAACGAGCAACCCGGCATTCCCGACGGCCAAGGTCGTCGGTGGCTGGGACTTCGTCGGCGACGCATTCGACGCCAACAGCGCCGATCCCGCTCGCCGCGTTCCGCAGCCCGACGCCGATCCGATGGCCTGTCAGGACCACGGCACGCACGTCGCCGGCATCGTCGCTGGGCAGGGCGTTGCCGCCGACGGCACGCCGTTCACCGGCCCTTACACGCCGGCCGCCGTCAGCGCGCTGGCCCTGCCGCCGGGCGCCGCGCCGGAAGCGCTGCTCTACGCCTACAAGGTCTTCGGCTGCGATGGCGACACTACGGACGCCATCGTCGCCAGCGCCATCGACCGTGCCGTCGCCGACGATGTCGACGTGCTCGTGCTCTCGCTCGGCGCCTCCTACGGCGGGGTCGACTCGCTCACCTCGGTCGCCGCCGACAACGCATCGGTGGCCGGCGTGACCGTGGTCGCGGCCGCCGGCAACGACGGGCCGAGCGCCTATCTGGTAGCTGCTCCCGGCGTCGCCGACCGTGCCCTGTCCGTCGGCGCCGTGGACGCATCGAGCCCGAGCTTCCCTGCGGCGACGATCGGGGTCAACCCGGCCCTGTCGGCGATCAACGCCAACGGCGCCTCGTTCGGGCACGTGGCCGGCCGGTTGCACGTACTCACCGCCAACCCGATCGAGCCCGGGACGTTTCCCGTGATCGCGCTCGGCTGCGCTCAGGCCGACTACACGAGCGTGCGCTCCGGCGACATCGTCGTCGTGCGGCGCGGGCAGTGCCTGCGCAGCGACAAGGCGGCGCTGGCCACGGCGGCCGGCGCGGCCACCGTGATCCTGGTGAACACCCAGGCTGGAGTCCCGCCGTTCGAGGGGCCGTTGCCGGGAGTGACCATCCCCTTCCTCGGGGTCTCGTCGTCGGCGGCGGCCGCGCTCGTCGCCGCCGAGGGCACGACGGTAGCCATCGACCCGTCGGCCGATCTGGTGAACACCGGTTATGGGCAGAGCGCACCGTTCTCGTCGGGTGGGCCCCGTTCCGGTGACAGCGCGATCAAGCCCGACGTCAGTGCGCCCGGCGTGAGCGTGCTCTCGGCGGCGGCCGGCACGACAGCCGCAGGCAAATTGTTGTCGGGAACGTCGATGGCGGCACCCCAGGTCGCAGGGGTTGCCGCCCTGATCCATGGCCTGCATCCGAACTGGCCCCCGGGCGCCGTGAAGGCGGCGATCACCAACACGGCCGATGCGTCGCCGGCCCGTTTGAAGAAACCGAACAGCCGGGTGGCGGGAACCGGCGTCGTTGACGGAGCGCGCGCGGTTGGTGCCCTGGTGATGGCGACGACGGCGGACGGCACGAACGGCCTGTCGTTCGGGTACCGGCCGGCCAAGGGAGCGATCACCGCGTCGCACGCCTTTTCGATCGAGAACCATTCGCCCCAGAGCGTCACCTACGACCTTGCGTCCTCCTTCAACGGTGGGCGCGGCGCCGATCACGGGGCGCGTGTCGATGTGACGCCGGCCAGGGTGACGGTGGCCGCCGGCGATACGGCCGAGGTCAAGGTGACTCTCGCCATGGACGCGACCGCGGTCGCCAAGCTTCCCGGTGCGAGTCAGCCGGCCGGCCAGCTGGTGACGGTGCGCGGCGACGTCACCGCCACACCGGCCGCCGACTCGCCCGGTGCGTTTCCGTTGAAGGTGCCGTTCCTCGTGGCGCCCCGTGGTCTCTCGGACGTGACCGGCTCGCTCGGGCCGCTCACGGTCGCCGGCACGGCGGCATCGGCGGACGTGACCGTGTCGAACCTTGGCCTGCACAACGGCACGGTCGACGTCTACGCCTGGCTCCAGGCCGACAGGGTCGGCGACGCGCCGGGCTCGAGCGCCGACCTCACCAACGTCGGCGTGCAGACCTATCCGGGCGACTTCCTCGGCTCGACGGTGCCCGACGACCGCGCCTTGGTCTTCGCCGTCAACGCCGCGACGCGATGGTCGACCGCCTCGTCGATCGAGATCGATGTGCCGCTCGACACCGACGGTGACGGCGTGGTCGATCACACCGTGGTGGGCGCGGACTACGGCCAGGTCATGAACGGCACTGACAACGGACAGTTCGCCTCGTTCACGTTCGACCGGGCCGGACGCATCGTGGACGTGTACATCGCCGACGCGCCGATGAACGGCTCGACGGTGCTGCTGCCGACGCTGGCCAGTTCGCTCGGCATGTCGGCGGTGAACAACCACGCCATTCGCGTGCAGACGCAGTCGTTCGACCGCCTCACGGGCGTGCTCGACGTCGTGGGCACGCCGGGTTTCTGGAACCCGTACCAGCCGACGTTGTCGACCGCCGACGTCATCGAGGTGCGCGGCGGCACCGAAGAACACCTCGCCGCGACCGTGGACCTGGCGGCGGCGGCGGCGATGCCGGTGAAAGGCTGGATCCTGGTGACGCTCGACGATCGAAGCGGCACCGGTCAGGCCGACACTCTGCCCCTGTTGCTGCCCTGACCCCTCGCCCGACGGGCCCTTCATCGCGGCCACGCTGACGGGCTGCCGGTGAGCTCGGCGAGCGAGGCGGCGCGATCGTCGTCGACGAGGAACCAGTCGAGAAGGTCGACAGCGGCGCCGTAGAACCGGGCCTGCAGCACACCCCAGTCGAGCTCGTCGTCGGCCGTCGGCCGGTGGCTGCGACCGGGACGCACAGAGGCGAGCACGAGCCCGCGCACGGTGCCCGTCAGCGCCGTGATGGCCACGTCGCCGCCGGGGGACCGATGGCCGGCGGGTGGAGGCGGTTCGGCGAGGAGCAGCATGGTGTCGGCAACAGCCACGACATCGGCGCGACCGACGACCACGACGCAGGCCGCGGGTCGGCAACGATCGTCGAGCAGCAGACAGACCGTCTCGTCCCGTGGCGGCGTGGATGCCACCGTGAGCACGAGCCGGAGCGCGGCGAGCGGATCGGTGAGGGGCGGCGCCCGATGGCGCGAGCGAGACGGCGGAGGTGGCGAGGCCTGCGACACGGAACTTCCCTTTCGGCGGCCGGCGACCGGCCGGACGTGGACCCAAGCCACGGGAGTGACCTCGGGAAAAGGGGAAGTTGGCGGCAGGCTACCGAGGCGGTGTCACACAGATCCCGACGAGGGGAGGCGCCCTCGAGGCGGTGTAGCTCAGCGCCGGGCGGCGAACGTGGCGACAGCGACCGCCACGACCATCAGTCCGACCGGCACGGCCGTCGTCCACGTCGGTGTCTTGCGGCCGTGACCGGTCATCGCGTAGCCGCAGATTGCCCCGACGGCGAGCCCACCGAGGTGGCCGCCGATCGAGATGCCCGGGATCGTGAACGTGATCGCCAGGTTGAGGAGCAGGAACGTGCCGATGCTCGTGCGGAACGGGTTCACGCCCTGGCGATGCAGGGTGGCGGCGAGCAGTCCGAACAGGCCGAAGATCGCGCCCGACGCGCCGACCGTGGGCACGTTCGGGCTGACGAGCAGCGCGCCCGCCGACCCGCCGACCAAGCTGGCAACGTACACGAGCAGGAACTTGCGGGTGCCGAGCAGCCGCTCGACCGTCGGGCCGAGGTTGCGCAAGGCCCACATGTTGAGCCCGACGTGGAGCAGGCCGAGGTGGAGGAAGCCCGAGGTGACGAGGCGCCAGTACCCGCCGTCGGCCACACCGCGGTAGTCCTGACCGCCGATCCGGAACGACGGCGCGAACAGCGCGCCCTGGCGGTGCAACTTCGTCAGCGTGTCGCCGAGCAGCGCGTTGCCCTTCGACACCACGACGCCGACCGCGAACACGGCGACGTTCACGGCGATCAGTCCCCGCGTGGCGATGTCGAGGTTGCCGGCGGCCCAACGGCGGACCTTCTCGGCCCCGGCCGGCTGCGCCGCCTTCACGCACTCCAGGCAGTGCGAACCGACGGACGCCTGTCGTAGGCAGTCGGGACACGCCGGACGACCGCACCGCGTGCACACCCGGCCGGTCGGCCGGTTCGGATGGCGGTAGCAGACGGCGACGTCGTCGGCCGTGGGTGACGGCGACGGGCCCCCGGTAGCGGGCGGCGGGGGCGGTGGCGGAGGGAGGTTGCTCATGGGTGAGACGGGCGGGAACAGGGGGGCGCCACGATGAGGGCGATGCGGCCCGATCCGAGGAAGACTGTGGTCACGACGCCGCACGTTACCGGCGTCGGCACCGATTGCGCCGGGCGGGGCGTCGGCAACCCATCTGCCTGCCAAACCCGTATGCCCTCGCAAACGTGTAGCGAGACGGTGGAGCTCACCCTGATGCCCGACGACGTGCGGATCGAACCCGTCGAGCCGATCGAACCGGTCGATTTCGACACGGTCTTCGTTCGGCACTTCGGCGCGCTCGTACGCGCCGTCACGGTCGTGTCGGGCGATCGGGAGACCGCGGCCGACTGCGTGCAGGAGGCCTTCGTGCGCGCCCACGCCCGCTGGGACCGGCTGGCCGGCTTCGACGACCCGATCGCCTGGGTCCGCCACGTCGCCCTTAACCTCGCCCGCGACGCGCAGCGTCGCCGTCGGCGGGGCGATCGGCTCAACGTGCGGCTCGCCGCCGACACCTTCGAGAGCGTCGACGACGTCGCGGACGCGGCCACCACGCCCGACGCCGGCTCGGTCCTCGCGGCGGCGATCGCCGCGCTGCCCCGCCGCCAGCGCGAGGTGCTGGCGCTGCGGTACATCGAGGGCATGTCGGTCGCCGAGGTGGCCGGCGCGCTCGGCATCTCCGAAGGGGCCGCGAAGTTCCATCTCCACGAGGGGCGTGAGCGGTTGCGGCCGCAGGTCGAGACGCTCCGGGGAGGCTCGTGATGGCGTGGTTTCCGCCCCGCCGTGGGCGCCCTGGTTCTGGCCCGGATCGTGACGGCCCGGATCGTGACGGCTCGAATCGCGACGGCTCGAATCGTGACGGCTCGAATCGTGACGGTGCGGGCGGGTTCGGTGCGGACCGGTTCGAACCTGATCGGACCGAGCCGAACGGCGACGACGACGAGTTGTACCGCCATGCGCTCGAGCGCGTGGCCGGCCCCGCCCCCGATCCGTACCTTGCGCTGCGGATGATCGAGCCACGCCTGACGGGCCGACGACGTCCGCGGGCGCTCTGGGTGCTCGGTGCCGCCGCCGCCATCGCCGTGGCACTGGCCCTCGCCGGGACCCGCGGGTCCGATCGGGGGGTCGGGGTGCGGGTGGTCTCACCCGACGACAGCACGCCGTCCACTCGGTCGATCACGGTCTCCTCCCTGCCGACGCCGACCACGGACGGCGACGCCGACCCGGGCGGGAATGGCGGATCGTCGTCGACCGCTGGCACCCCCGTGGCGACCGTCGAGAGTTCCAGCGTGCCGGCCGAGAGCGCCCCCACCGACGACCCGGGCGAGACGGGTTCGACGACGCCGGACGGTACCGAGGCCGATCGCTCAGGCGACCCGACTCGTCCTGCGCCGGCGCCGAGACCCCCGCCGAGTCGCCCCACCGGTGCGACGACGTCGGTCGACCCCCGGGGCGTGCCGGACCCCGGCGGCACGAGCCCGGGTCCAAGCCCCGTCCCGTCGGCCCCCGTCCGTTCGACGACCACCGTCACGGGCGCGGTCGACTACCCGTGCGCCGGTGGAAAGGTCACCGTCACGTTCGACGGTCGGGCCATGCATCTCGTGGCGGTGACCCCGGCCAAGGGTTTCGCCTACGAGGTCGACAAGGTCGAGTCCGACCGCATCGATGTGCGGTTCACCGGGTCATCGCGCGACGTCCAGCTTCGGCTGTCGATCGACGGTGGTGCGGTCGTGGCCGAGACCAACCCGGGCTGATCCACCGACGCGGTCAACCGAGCTGGCCGACCCACTCGTCCATGCCGGCGGCGTTGGGCGGGTTCCTTGCCGGGACCGATCGTTGCGCTGGTCAGCTTTCCTCGTTCCTTACCGAACGCTGGCCGGTCGTGACCAAACGGCCAGCGGGTGGCCGACGTGTCCTCTGTGAAGCCGCCGAGAGACGGCGCAGCAGTCAGGAGCCTCACTTATGAGCATGTCCCGTACGTCCCGCACCATCCTCGGATCGATCGCCGGCCTCGCCATCGTGGCCGTCATGGGTGCCTCGGCCGGTGCCGCCATCGGCAAGGTGTCGAGCGCGTTCCGGCCCCGCGTCGCCGACGTCGTCGCCGCCGATGCCACGACCACCATTGCGACCACCGTCGCACCGACGACATCGACGACGTCGACGGATCCGGCGGCGAGCACGACCACGACCGTCGCCGGCACCACCACCACCACGGGGGCCACCACCACCGTGGCGACCACCGGAGCCCCGACGACGGTGCCCGGCACCGTCACAACGGCGACGAGCGTCCCCGAGACGAACGTCACGACTGACCCGACGAAGCCCACCGTCATCCCCGTCGGCAAGGCCGGCACGATCACGGTCCAGGTCGTCGGCGGCACCCTCAAGCTCGTCAGCTCCGCACCGGCCGCCGGGTTCACCCCGACCGTGCTCGAAGCCGAAGGGAACGAGCTGAAGGTCCGTTTCGACAGCGCCACCGAGCACCTGCTCGTAAAGGTCGAGGCCGCGGCGACGGGCTTCGAGGTGAAGGTCACCGACCTCGGTGCCGCGGCGGCCGCCAACAACAACGACGATCAGAACGAGAACGACGGCGATGACGCCGCCGAGAACGACAACGGCGACAAGGGCGGCAACGCCAAGAACGGCGGCAACAACAAGGGCCGTGGGAACGACGACGAGGGCGACGACGACAATGGCAGCGTCACCTCGACCACCGCCTCGTCCCCGTCGACCGGCTCGACCTCGACCAGCGTCTCGAACCAGAGCGGCCGCGGCGGTAACGGCGGCGGCAACGGTGGGCGCGGCGGCGGCAACGACGACGGCGGCAACGACGACTGAGTCGACCCGCCGAGCAAACATCTCGATTGGGCCGGCTCGGGTTCTACGCCCGCCCCCGAGCCGACCCAATCGGAGCATCACCGTTTCGTAGCAGGAGAAACGACCGCCGGCGCTCTGCGTCGGCGGTCGTTCGCGTGCTGGTCGGTCTCACCGCCGCGCGCGGCGACGCCGTCAGGCCGCGAAGGTTCCGGTCACGGTCGCCAGGGCGACGATGCTCTTCTTGACCGCCGCAGTAGCGGCTCCCGTGGCCATGCCCTCGGTCACCCCGCTCGGCGTCGACAGGCCGTAGAGCTGGGTGCGGTAGTGATGGCTGGCCCCGGCCGGCGGGCACGGCCCGCCCCAACCGGGGTTGCCGAAGCCGTTGAGGGCCTGCACCGCGCCTGGAGGCAGGCCGCCGGGCGCGATGCTCGTGGCGTTCGGCGGGATTCCGGCGACGAGCCAGTGGACGAACCCACCGGCGTCCTCGTCCTCGATGAGCACGGCCAGCTCGGCCGTCCCGACCGGCACGTTCGACCATGAGATCGTCGGGCGGATGTTCCCGCCGTCGCAGGTGTAGGCGGCGTCGATCGGCGCGCCGTCCTTCCACGGCAGGACGAGGCCGAGGGCGCCGGTGGCCGGGGCGCCGGCTGCGGCCGTGGTCGCCCCGCTCGGCGGCACGGTGGTACTACCGGCTCCGGCGGGCCGGACCGTCGTCTTGGCGCCAGCGACGGTGCCGAGCGAGGCCGGATTCAGCCCGATGGTGGTCGTCGGTCCGGTCGTGGTCGTGACGATCGACAGGGTCTGCCCGGACGACGGCTGCCGCAGCGCCCGCCCGTCATGGGCACAGGCACCGACCAGGATCACTGCGGCAGCCGCCACCGGCACACGTCTCATCGGGCCAGCGTAGGGGGAGTGGCCCGCCCGTCGCTGGCCAGCCCCACCGGTCGTACGGGCGGCGCTATCGGCGCGCGGGCGCCGCCCGCCGGCAGCCTTGCTCGGCCGGCCCGGTTGTCATCGGCCGGGTGCCGGTAGCCTCGACCGTGCCATGGCTGCAGACTCCATCGACCCCGCACCGCGCGACACCCGGCCGTTTGACCGGCCAGGATCCGACGCCGAACCGCTCGCGCTGCTCACGGTGCATGCCCATCCCGACGACGAGGCTTCGAAGGGAGCGCCGACCTGCGCCCGGTACGCCGCCGAAGGAGTGCGCACGGTTCTCGTGTGCTGCACGGGCGGCGAGGAAGGCGATCTCCAGAACCCGAACCTGGCCGAGGAGGGCGCGCCGTTCCATGGTCTCGAAGGCGACGCCCTGAAGGCGAAGTTGGCAGAGGTACGGCCCCGGGAGCTGGAGCGCAGCGTCGGGATCATCGGGTTCTCCGACCTCGTGATGCTCGGCTATCGCGACTCCGGCATGGTCGACGCCGCGGCCAACGCCAACCCGGCGTGCTTCCATCAGGCCGATCTCGACGAGGCCGTCGGCCGACTGGTGCAGGTGATCCGCCGTACCCGCCCGCAGGTCGTGCTCACCTACGGCGACGACCAGCGCGGCTATCCCCACCCCGATCACGTGAAGGTGCACGACATCTCGCTGCCCGCCTTCGAGCGGGCCGGCGACCCCTACTGGTACCCCGAGCTGGGTGCGCCGTGGCAGCCGAGCAAGCTCTACTACAGCGTCTGGAGCCGGGCCCGCATGGTGGCTGTGCACGAGGCGTTGCTGCGACTGCGCGGCTCGTCGCCGTTCGACGAGAAGTGGTTCGACCGCCCCGACCAGACGGAACGGATCACGACTCGCATCGACGTGCGCAACTACCTCTCGGCCCGCTCGGCTTCGCTGCGGGCGCACGCCACCCAGGTCGACCCGACCGAGCCGTTCTGGTTCGGGCTGAGCGACGACGAGCTGGCCGACGTGTACCCGTGGGAGGACTGGATCCTCGCCCGGTCGACGGTCGACGTCGGTCCGGATCCGACTCCCGCCGCCGGCTCCGGGCCCGCTCTGGTGGGCGAGACGGAGGACGATCTGTTCGCGGGCATCCGACCGCGGGCGTCGCAGGAGGCACGGGCGTGAGCGCGTCGGTCCAGGTCCGTGTCGTCGTCGGCAAGAAGGACGAGATCGTCACCGGGCCGGACGGTGCCGCCGTCGTCGTGTCGGTGGCCGCTGCCGATGTCGGCCTCGACGCCGCCGTCGCCTACATGCAGGGTCGGTTGAAGGCCACCGGTGACACCGGCCGCCTGTTCGACGCGCTGCGGTCCGGCGAGATCGATGCCGTGCTCGCCGCTCACCGGTCCTGACCCGCGCCCGGCCAGCGTGACCGGCCCGCGCGACCGGCCGGGAGCCCGGCGGGAATGACCGGTCAGCCGGCGCGCATCAGGTCGCGCAGCGTGCGGTAGCCGATGCGTACCGCCCCGCCCGCGTCGAGCCGGGCCCCGACCGCGGGGTCGAGGGCGAGCTCGTGGTCCTCGATCCAGCCGCCGGCATCAGGTGACAACGCCCGCACCTCGGGCGTGTCGATGGCCGGCTGGATGTGGATCTCGGTCACGCCGGG
>JAYUAM010000353.1:0-10690 GCA_043741295.1 Acidimicrobiia bacterium | reverse complement strand
CGATCCCCGAGGTCGACACCTGGTGGGCGAAGTCGGGGTCGCTCTCGTAGAACTGCTGCTCGATCTGGTGCAGGATGCGCTGTTCATCCTCGGAGAGCGGCATGGCTCCGTTCCCTTCGTCCTGCTAGCGAGACGGCGACCTCCGAATCATCGCACACGGCCCTGTGGTTCTCAACGCGCCCTGCGCACGGAATCGGCCGTGGAGCGAGGTCTCACCCGGCCCGGTCCGTCTCGCCGCCTGCCGGCCGTTCGGCCGGGCCCGGCGGCGACCCGTCGGGTCCCCACTGACGCTCGCCACGGCGGAACGGACGCAGTCCCCCGCCGGCCGCGCCCGGTGGCCCGACGAGACGCGCCGGCCCGATCGCCCCGTCGCCGTAGCGCCGCCGGATCTCGTCGAGGGCCTCGGTGGCGTCGCGCCACGACGTCGCCACGACGCCGGAGGTGAGGGCGAGCGAGAGCTGGTGTGAGCGGTCCGTCGTGAGCTGCGAGACCGACACGCCGAGCAGGCGTACACCGGGCGAGCAGTCGATCTGGGCGAGCAGGCCCTTGGCCAACTCGGCGATCACGATCGAGGTGTCGACCGGCTCGGGCCGGCTGGCCGAGCGGGTGATCGTGGCGAACGACCCGAAACGCAGCTTCAACGTCACCGTGCGGCCAGCCATCTGAGCGTCGCGCAATCGGGCACCGACGGCCTCGGCGAGCCGCACGACCACTCCGGCGAGTTGGTCGTCGTCGTAGAGATCACGGGGAAAGGTCTGCTCGTGGCCGATCGACTTCGTCGCCCGGTCGGGCTCGACCACCCGGTCGTCTTCACCGTGAGCGAGCCGGTGCAGGTGGGTCCCGACGGAGCGGCCGAGAGCGGCCGAGAGCGCGGCAGGACTCAGCGAGGCGAGGTCGCCGACGGTGACGACCCCGAGTCGCCGGAGTCGGTCCAGCGTCGCCGGCCCGACGCCCCAGAGCACCTCGACCACCTGGGGGTGGAGGAACGAAAGCTCGTTCCCCGGTTCCACGACCACCACGCCCGCACCGGGCTGCACGCCGGTCGACGTCGCCCGCGGCTTGGCCGCCTCGCTCGCCAGCTTGGCGAGGAACTTGTTCGGCGCGACACCGACCGAGCACGTCAGCCCGGTCGTCGCCCGCACCCGTTCGCGCACCAAGGCGGCGATCGTCGGTCCGTCGCCGAGCAGTCGGCGGGCACCGGTGACGTCGAGGAACGCCTCGTCGAGCGACAGGCCCTCGACGAGCGGGGTGAACGAGCGGAACACGGCAAAGACCTCGGCCGACACCTGCTCGTAGTGGGCGTGGTCACCCGCCAGGAACACCGCGGTGCGACACAGCCGCCGCGCCTGCGCCGAGGGCATCGCCGAGTGGATGCCGTAGCGACGGGCTTCGTAGGACGCCGCGGCGACCACGCCCCTCGGACCGGCGCCGCCCACCACGACCGGCTGCCCGCGCAATTCGGGTCGGCGCCGCAGCTCGACAGACACGAAGAACGCGTCCATGTCGACGTGCAGGATGCCGGGCACGACCGACGGCTCCGTCAGTGGGCCCGGCGGCGGCCCGTGATGGCGTCGCGGGCACCCCAGAGCGTGACGAGTGCGAATGCTTCGGCGACGATCCGGCCCGACATCTTCGACTCACCGAACGACCGGTCGCTGAACACGATCGGCACCTCGACCACGCGGGCGTCGAGCCGCACGGTGCGATAGGTCAGCTCGATCTGGAACCCGTAGCCGTCGGCCCGACCACCGGACGCCAGCTCGCGCACCAGGTCGGCGTCGAAGGCGCGGAACCCGCTCGTCGAGTCGTTCACCGCCAGACCGAGGGCGAGCGCCACGTACCGGTTGCCCCAGCGCGAAAGCAGCCTTCGGGGCCACGACCACAGGGGGATGCGCCCGCCGGGCACGTAGCGCGAGCCGATGGCGAGGTCGGCCCCGTAGGCGACGGCGGCCACCAGCTCCTGGAGCACGGCCGCATCGTGCGAGCCGTCGGAGTCCATCTGCACGATGCAGCGCGCTCCGCGGGCGAGCGCCCAGTCGAAGCCGGACCGGTAGGCGACGCCGAGACCGTGCTTGCCGGGTCGGCGGAGCACCTCGATGCCACCCACCTCGGAGCCGACCTTCTCGACGATGTCGGCCGTGCCGTCGGGGCTGTTGTCGTCGACCACGAGCACCGTCGCCGTGGGCAACGCGTCGCGCACCGACCGGAGCACCGCCTCGACGTTGAGCGCCTCCTGGTACGTGGGCATCACCACCACCACGCCGGACTCGAAGCCATCGGGCAGAGGCGGCGCACCCCCAGTTCGCGTGCCTCCCGGTCGCCAGGCGGGCCGGGTCGCGCTCGATCCGCTCGTCACCGCGCCACCCTACCGAACGTGGCTCGGGCGCCCGAGCCACCTGACCGAACGTGGCTCGGGTGCCCGAGCCACCTGGCCGAACCGGGCTCGGGCGCCCGAGCCACCAGACCGGTCGGCCACGACCGCAGCTGGCTACCATCGTCGCCATGGCCGAACGACCGTCTCGACGACCGTTGTCGGCGCTGCCGTCCGTACGGGCGCGGGCCCTGGCGTTCGGCGCGATCCTCGTCGCCGGGCTCGCCGGCGGGCTCATCGGCTACGGGTTCGGTGACCTCCAGTGCGCTCCCGGTCGCTGCCCGTCACGGGGCACGTACCACGCCGTCGGTGCGCTCGTCGGGGCGGTGTTCGCCGCCGGCGGGACCGCCGTGGTCGCCGTCCTCGCCCTGCGGGCGATGGGTGAGTGGCGCGCCATCGCCGACCGGGAACGCCCGTGACCCGATGACGGTGCCTACGGGTCCCGAACGCAACCACGACGACACCCCCGCCGGTCGGGCGGCGCTCGGCGCCCTGGCCGAACGGCTCGCCCGCGCATCGGGGAAGCTTGCCGCCGACGGCCGCCGGCGCGGCCTGCAGCACGTCGAGACGAAGTCGACGACCACCGACATGGTCACCGAGTACGACCGGGCGAGCGAGGCCCTGATCGTCGAGACGCTCGCCCGTGAACGCCCGGGCGATGGCGTGCTGGGTGAGGAAGGCACGTCGTTCACCGGCACGTCGGGCGTGTCCTGGGTGATCGACCCGATCGACGGCACCACGAACTTCCTCTACGACCTCGCCGGGTGGTCGGTGTCGGTTGCCGCCGCCGACGCGTCGGGTACGACGGTGGCCGGCGCCGTCTACCTGCCGGTCACCGACGAGATGTTCACCGCCGTGCGCGGCGCCGGGGCGCGGCTCGACGGCCGTCCGATCGCCGCCAGCGATCGCGCCCAACTCTCGACGGCGCTCGTCGGCGTGGGGTTCAGCTATCTCATCGATCGCCGCGCCCGCCAGGCCCGACTTGTCGCCGAGCTGCTCCCCCGCATCCGCGACATCCGCCAGTTCGGTTCCGCCGCCGGCCACCTGTGCCTCGTCGCTGCCGGTCGCCTCGACGCCTTCTACGAAGAAGGGCTCAACCCGTGGGACACGGCGGCCGGCGCGCTCATCGCCGAAGAGGCGGGCGCGCTCGTCACCGATGTCGACGGCGGGCCGCTGAACCCCCGCCGTGTGTGCGCCGCGGCACCCGGCATCGCCGCCGCCCTGGTCGCCGAACTCGTCGCCCTCGGCGCTCCTCTCACCTGACCCGCCCGACAGAACCGGCGCCATGTGCGGCATGACCGGCCGAAATGGGGCAACATTGGCGCCGTGGGTACCCGAATTCTGACCGTAGAAGACGACGAGCGCATCCGGACAGCGGTCAAGATGGCCCTGGAGGACGAGGGCTGGTCCGTCGAAGAGACGTCGAACGGCGAAGACGCGCTCGAGGCGTTCACGCGCGAAGCCGCCGATGTCGTCCTCATCGACATCATGCTCCCGGGCATGGACGGCTTCGAGGTGTGCCGCTCGATCCGCCGCACGAGCGACGTGCCGATCGTGATGGTGACGGCCCGCGCCGACACCCATGACGTCGTGGCCGGGCTCGAAGCCGGCGCCGACGACTACCTCACGAAGCCGTTCGCCCCGAAGGAGCTGTCGGCCCGCATCCGCGCCCTGCTGCGTCGGGTCAAGCCCGTGCACATCGGCCATCAGCGGCTCGTGTTCGGCGATCTCGAGATCATCCCGGACGAAGGGAAGGTGAACCTCGACCGCAAAGAGGTGCACCTCACCAAGACGGAGTTCCGCCTGCTGTGCGAGCTGGCGTCGAACCCCGGCCGGGTGTTCAGCCGCGAGTCGCTCCTCGACAAGGTGTGGGGCTACGGCTACTTCGGTGACGGGCGCCTCGTCGACGTCCATGTGCGCCGCCTGCGCACGAAAATCGAACCGGACGCCGCTAACCCTCGCCACGTGGTCACGGTCCGCGGGCTCGGGTACCGGCTCCAGAGCTGAGCGGCCGCCATGGTGGCGGCGCTGGACCCGAGGGCGGTTGCCGCCCGAGTGGTCCCCCGGCGGCTCGGGCTCCGGCTGCGCATCACGTTCGGCTTTGCCATCGGCGCGTTCGCCCTCTCGGCGCTGTTTGCCGGCATCACCTACGTGCTCACCCGCTCGGCCCTCATCCGTCAGCGCGACAGCGCCGCTGTGGCGCTCGCATATCGCGACGCGGCGACGGTGGGTCCCACGCTCGTGGCCGACAACCAGGCGATCACCCGCAAGCTGCAAGACCTCGGGGTTCTCGGACCGATGGCGTGGGTCCGCGACCAGTGGGTGATCAGTTCGGCGAGCTACACCGGCGACAACATCCCCAGAGCGCTCCGCGATCAGGTGATCAACGACGGCCAGCCCGCCCGCATGATCTTCAACCTGCGAGGCTCGGCGGTGATCGCCGTCGGCATCCCGATTCCCTCGCCGGTGGCCACCCAACGCCTCGCCTACTTCGAGATCACGCCGCTCAAGGAGGTCGGCGCCACGTTGCGCAGCGTCGGCGCGGCACTGCTCGGCGCCTCGGCGATGACCACGTCGATGGGCATGCTCCTCGGCCGGTGGGCGGCGAACCGGGCGGTGCGGCCGTTGAGCGACGCCGCGCGCGCCGCCAAGGCGATCGCCGGTGGCCGTCTCGACACCCGTCTCGAGCCCGACGACGACACCGGTCTCAAGGAGCTGTCCGAGGCGTTCAACGACATGGCCTCTGCGCTGCAGCAGCGCATCGAGCGAGACGCCCGTTTCGCCAGCGATGTGTCCCACGAGTTGCGATCGCCGCTCATGACGCTGTCGGCATCGATCGAGGTGATGAACGCCCGGCGCGACGAGATGCCCGAGCGGGCGGTCGCCGCTCTCGATCTCCTGTCGGCCGATGTCGTGCGCTTCCAGGGGCTCGTCGAGGACCTCCTTGAGATCTCCCGGTTCGACGCCGGCGCCATCCGTCTGCATCGCGAGGACCAGTTCGTCGCCGAGTTCGTACGCCAGGCCGTCGCCGTGTCGAGCGTGCCCGACGCGCCCATCGCCATCTCCGAGATCGGCGAGGAGATGGTCGTGCGGGTCGACAAGCGCCGCATGGCGCGGGCCTTGGCCAACCTGCTCGACAACGCCCGCGTGTACGGCGCCGCGCCGATCTCGGTGGCGGTCGGCGAGCCGCCGAGCGAACGAGGCGGACCGCCGGCGCACGTGTTGATCGCCGTCGAGGACCGCGGCATCGGCGTCGCTCCCGAGGAACGCAACCTCGTCTTCGAACGCTTCGCCCGTGGCACGGGCGCCCGCCGTCGTGGTCTCGGCGAAGGAGCGGGCCTCGGGCTCGCCCTCGTCGACGAGCACGTACGCCTCCACGGCGGTCGGGTCTGGGTCGAGGACCGCCTCGACGGCGAGGCGGGAGCGCGGTTCGTGATCGAGCTTCCGCTGGAGTCGGAATGAGCGGGGCATCGTCGCCCCGACGCACCCGGCGACCGTCGCGGTTCGGGCGGTCGATGGTCGGCGTGGTCGCGCTCGGCCTCGCCGGCACCGCGTGTGGCATCGGCGTCGACCGCTCGCCGCGCGTGATCGACAAGAGCCAGCAGCGCGAGCTCGGCGCGTCGCGCCCGGCCGACGTCGCCGGTCTGTCGTCGAACGGCGAACAGCGGCTGTTCTTCGTGACCGACGTCGGCAAGACCGGCGGCAGCCGGCTGCAGCAGGTGAGCCGCCGGGTCGGCAACACTCCGGAGATGGTGCTCGCCGAGCTCTTCAAGGGCCCGAACGACCAGGAGCTGAACGCCAAGCTGCGCACCGCCATCCCGTCGGGCGCGACGGTCCACCGGTCGACCCGTGGCGGCGAAGTGGTCACCGTCGATCTCGACGGCACGCTCGCCGCCACCGGTGGCGACCGTCAGATCCTCGCCATCGCCCAGATCGTCTACTCGCTCACGGCGATCGACGGCGTGCAACGCGTCAGCATCCTGGTCGACGGTGTCACCCGGGAGTGGCCGACCGAGGACGGCACGCCGCGCTCGGAACCCCTCACGCGATTCGCCTACGCCGAGCTCGATCCGTCGACGCAACCCGACCTGCCGCCGGCGCCCTCGCCGACCAGTTCGTCCACGACCGGCGCCGCCGCCACCGGCAACGTCAACGACGCACCGGCGGCAACCGGCCCGGCCACGACGACGACCACGAACGGCAACGTCGTCGCGGTCGACCCGACGAAGAACTGACGCGCCGAATCGACGGTGCCCCGAATCGACGGTGACCGGACGATCGACGGTGACCGGTCAGCCGAAGAACACGGCGGCGACGTCCCGGTACATCGCCTTGTCCAGCAAGCGCGTGCGCCCGACGGCGACCGAGAGCTTGTCGCGCACGATCCGTTGCTCGCGGAACACCACCATCTCGCCCCAGGCCTGATCGTGGACGGCGTCGATCGCCGCTAAGCCGTAACGCGTGGCGAGCACCCGGTCGTACGCCGTCGGCGTGCCGCCCCGCTGCACGTGGCCGAGGTTCACGACCCGCGTCTCGAACCCGGTGCGCTCCTCGATCTCGGGGGCGAGCAGCTGGGCGATCCCGCCCACCCGCTCGTGCCCGAACCGGTCGACGCCGGGGTCGGGAAAGTCCATCGTCCCCGGCACCGGTCGGGCGCCTTCGGCGACGACGACGATCGAGGCGTAGCGGCCACGGTCGTGACGGCGGCGCAGGATCGTGCACACCTCGTCGAGGTCGAACGGCTCCTCCGGGATCAGGATGTCCGTCGCCCCCCCGGCGATGCCGGCGTAGGTGGCGATCCAGCCGGTGTGACGGCCCATGACCTCTACGAGCATCACCCGGTCGTGGCTCTCAGCCGTCGTGTGCAGCCGATCGATGGCGTCGGTGGCGATCTGCACGGCGGTGTGGAAGCCGAAGGTGACCTGCGTACCCTCGATGTCGTTGTCGATCGTCTTGGGCACGCCGACGACGGGCAGACCGACCTGTTCGAACAACATGCTGCTCACGGTGAGCGAGCCGTTCCCGCCGATCACGACGAGGGCGTCGAGCTCGAGATCGGCCATCGCGGCGAGCACCTCGTGCGGGCCGTCGGGCCGATCGAACGGGCTTCCGCGCTTCGTGCCGAGCAGGGTGCCGCCCTTGGGCAACATGCCGCGCAGGCTGCGCACGTCGAGCGGCATGACCCGCCGGGCGAGCATGCCTTCCCAAGCGTCGAGGAAGCCGATGATCTCGTCGCCGTAGAACACCTCGCCCTTGCGGACGATGGCCCGGATCACGGCGTTGAGGCCTGGGCAGTCGCCGCCTCCGGTGATGATGCCTACACGCACGTGGTCCGATGGTAGTCGAGGGGCGGGTGGTCGGTCCGAGGCGACATCCGTCTCGCCGACCGCTCGAGCGGATGGGCGACGCCAGGCGCGCCTGCTAGACCTGCGCCGTGGGATTCGACGCCAAGCGACCGGTGCCGTGGAAGCGGCTGTTGATCATGTTCGGTGTCTACGCGGTGGTCGCGAACATCTTCCTGTACCTCACCGACCGCACCCACTACGGCGCCACCGCCATGGCGGGCACGCTCATCGGCGGTGTCTTCTACCTCGCGCTGGCGTCGGTCATGGCGAAGTTCGGGTGGGCCCCGAAGTCGATGGCCGAGTCTCGCGCCGCGCGAGTGCAGACCATCGCCGCTCGTGAGGCGGCCCGGGCGTCGCGGCCCGGGCGCGCCGGCCGCGGTCGACGGGGCACCCGCGGCTCGAACACTGCGGCCCTCCCGACCTCCGGCACCGATATCGGCTCGCGGGCCCGTCCCGCCCCGACGCGTCGAACGGCCAGCGGTGTCGGCCGCCAGCGCCCGCCGTCGCGCTCGTCTGGCCGTACATCGACCCAGTCGCCGGCCGGGCAGCCCGCCAAACGGCCCTAGGCGCGCGCCGTGGCCATCGTCGTCGCCCTCGACGCCGGCACGACCGGCGTGCGGAGCCTCGCCATCGACGAGGCGGGCACCGTCGTCGGGCGCACCTACCGCGAGTTCACCCAGTACTACCCGCGCCCCGGATGGGTGGAGCACGATGCCGCCGAGATCTGGCTCGCCGCCCGCGACACGCTGAACGAGTTGCTCGCCACGCTCGACTCGCCGGTCGCGGCGATCGGCATCACCAACCAGCGCGAGACCGTGGTCGCCTGGAACCGGCGTACCGGTGAGCCATACCACCGGGCCATCGTCTGGCAGGACCGGCGCACCGCCGAACGCTGCACCGAGCTCACCGAGGCCGGCCTGCTGCCGACCGTGCGGGCCACGACCGGGCTCGTGCTCGACCCCTACTTCTCGGGGACGAAGGCCGAGTGGCTTCTCCGCCACGGCGACGTTGCGCTCGGGCCCGATCTGGCCATCGGCACGATCGACTCGTGGCTCGTGTGGCACCTGAGCGGTGGCGACCGGTTCGTCACCGACCCCACGAACGCCAGCCGCACCATGCTCTACGACATCGGTGCGCTCGCGTGGAGCGACGAGCTGTGCGCCACGTTCGGTGTGCCCGTCAGCGCGCTGGCCGAGGTGCACCCGACGTCGGGCCGCCTCGCGACGACCGACGAGCGTTGCGGCGTGCCCGGTGGCATTCCGATCTCGGCGATCGCGGGCGACCAGCAGTCCGCCCTGTTCGGCCAGGCGTGCTTCACGCCGGGAATGACGAAGAACACCTACGGCACGGGCAGCTTCGTGCTCATGAACGTGGGGCCGCACTGCCCACCACCGGCCGACGGCATGCTCACCACGGTGGCCTGGCAGCTGGCCGACGGCACCGTCGCCTACGCCCTCGAAGGCGCCGTGTTCGTGACCGGTGCGGCGATCCAGTGGTTGCGCGACGAGCTGCAGGTCATCGCCGCCGCCGCCGAGATCGGCCCGCTCGCAGCATCGGTGCCCGACACCGGCGGGATGTACCTGGTGCCGGCGTTCACCGGGCTCGGCTCCCCCTACTGGGACCCGTACGCCCGGGGCACGCTCGTCGGCATCACGCGGGGCAGCGGGCGGGCCCAGCTGGCGCGGGCCGTGGTGGAGGCGATGGCGTACCAGTCGCGCGACGTCGTCGACGCGATGTCGGCGATCTCCGGGCGCGAGGTGGCGGCGATGCGCGTCGACGGTGGGGCATCGGTGATGGGCCTACTGCTCCAGATGCAGGCCGATCAACTCGGCGTCGAGGTCTCGCGCCCGCAGGTGCAGGAGACGACTGCGCTCGGGGCCGCCTACCTCGCCGGGCTGGCCGAGGGCGTCTGGGGGTCGCTCGATGAGGTCGCCGCCAACTGGCAGCTCGACGCCGCGTTCACCCCGGCCGCCGATCGCACGGCGGCCGACGCGCTCTACGCCGGCTGGTGCCGCGCCGTCGAGCGTTCACGTGGTTGGGCCGCACCGGCCGCACTACTCGACCCACCGGCCAGCTGACCGAACGACGCGTCGGCCACGCGGGCGAGCAGCGTGAGCGTGCGCCGCTCGCGCCAACGCAACGGCCGGTGCTGGCGGCCGATCGCCACCACCGCGCCGCTGCGCCCGATCGCCGACCACGCCACATCGTCCGGGCCGACATCGATGTCGTCGGGCAGGTGCCGCGCCCCCTCGACGAAGGCGACCAGCCACGCGTCGTCGGGCATCGTCCCATCGGCGGCACGCGAGGACGCGATGGTGACGAGGGGCTGTCCTGCGAGCGCCACCGCCCAGTCGGCGCCAAGGAGTGCCCCGGCCTCCGCGACGAGGGTCTCGATCCATGACCCTGGGTCGGCCTCGACGATGCGGGCGGCGGCGGCAAGGGCGTCGAGCTCGGGTTCGTGCGGTTCGCCCGACAGCGGGCGGACATCCTCCACATCGACGCCGTCGACCTGTCCGATCTCGTCGACGAGCAGGTCGACCAGATCGGACTCGGGCAGCGCGACGATCAGCTCGTCGACCGCCCGCCCCGCGCCGCGTTCGAGGATTTCGATGCCGACGACGTCGCCCCGCACGGCCCCGATGCGGCTGGCCACCTGGCCGAGCGCGCCCGGACGGTCGGGCAACCAGACACGCACGACATAGCGGAACACGGCGGTGACGTTACCGGTCCTCCATTGCTGGACATGTCGCCATGGTGACGGCGGGATGAACCAGCCGGAGTCGCTCCGGGTCGGTCGCCCGGCCGCCGAAGTCGGCGGTCAGAGCTTGACGAGGCCCTTGCGCAGGTTGCGCAGGCCCTGGGCGATGCGCTGCTCGTTCTCGATCAGCGCGAAGCGCACGTAACCCTCGCCACCGGGCCCGAAGCCGATGCCCGGCGACATCGCCACCTCGCACTCCTTCACCACCATCGAGGC
>JAYUAM010000352.1:0-1870 GCA_043741295.1 Acidimicrobiia bacterium | reverse complement strand
CGACGGTGATGGCCAACGCCGCGGCCGCGGTGATCACGGGGTTGGCCGATGTCGTCGTCGTGTACCGCGTGCTCGACGCCGACGTCCGGTTCGGCAAGGTCACCGGCCCGGTGGCAGTGCCCGGGCCGGAGCAGTTTGCCGGCCCACACGGCTACCTGGTGCCACCCCAGTGGTTCGCCATGTGGGCCAAGCGCCAGCACGTGTACGGCTCCACCAGCGAAGACCTCGGGGCGATCGCGATCAACAACCGGGCGCACGCGGCGAACAACCCGCACGCCATCGCCCGCGACCCGATCACACTCGACGACTACCTGGCCGGCCGCTGGGTGGTCGAGCCGTTCCGGGTGTTCGACTGTGCGTACGAGGTGGACGGCGCGGTGGCCCTCGTGGTGACGAGTGCGGAGCGGGCGGCCGACCTGCGCCACGCCCCCGTCTACCCGATCGGCGCCGCCGACTCGACCGGCGCCGGTGGCATGCCCGACCTGTGGGACGACCAGACGGCGATGTACTCGCGCGACGCCGCGCCGAGGCTGTGGGCCCGCACCGGACTCCGCCCGGCCGACATGGACCTCGCCGGCATGTACGACTGCTTCACCTACACGATCATGGCGACGTTCGAGGACTTCGGCTTCTGCGAGAAGGGCGGCGTCGGCGACTACCTCCGAGAGGGGCGGGCGACGTACGGCGGCGACGTCGTGGTGAACCCACACGGCGGACTGCTGTCCGAGGGCTACCTCCACGGGCTCAACCACCACTTCGAGGCCGTCCTCCAGCTGCGCGGCGGCGCCGGCGTGCGCCAGGTTCCCGACGCCCAGCTCGCTCTCGTCACCGCCGGTGCCGGCCCGTACGGCGGAGCGATCGTGTACGGCGGTCACGCCCGTGAGCGCTCCGGCGATCGACCCTCGCACCCTGCCGCCACCGCAACCGTCGCCCGACATCGACACCGCGCCGTTCTGGGCGGCGACCGCCGCCGGACAGCTGCAGCTCTGCCGCTGCCGGTCGTGCCGGCGCTGGCAGCAGCCGCCTCTCGAGCGCTGCCGGCGGTGTTCCGGGCCGACTGCGTTCGAGCCGGTCAGTGGCGAGGGCACGATCTACACCTTCATCGTGCAGCGCCAGCCGGCCGTGGTCGGCTACCTGGACGGCGCCCCGTACGCCGTCGCCCTCGTCGAGCTCGACGAGCAGCCGGGGCTCCGGCTGCCCGGTCGCGTCATCGACATCGCCCCCGGCGATGTGTGCATCGGCCTGCGCGTGCGCGCCCGCATCGAGCACCTGCCTGGAGGCGACTTCTTCGTACCCGTGTTCGCGCCGGCGACCGCCTGACACACGACGCCGAACGTCGGGACAGCGACTACGGGCACCAGTGAGGCGCGAGCCGACTACGTGATGACGAGACCGGCCGGGAAAGCGCCGAAGAGCTTGCGGATGCCGACGCCCAGCTCGCCCACCGTCAGCGCTTCGCCGGTCTTCGACGCGTAGCTGCCGTCGATCGTGTAGCCGCCGACGCGCATCACCGTGCTGCCGTCGACGCGCAGCACCTGGCCCGTCAACCAGCCGGACTCCTCGCTACACAGCCAGGCGACGACGGGCGAAGCGTTGGCGGGGTCGAGCCGGTCCCACCCCTTGCCTTCGGCGGTCATGCCGATCGAGGACAGCATGCGGGTGGCGGCGATCGGCGAGATGCAGTTCGCGGTCACGCCGTAGCGCTCCATCTCCATAGCCGTCACCACGGTGAGCGTGGCAATCGCCGCCTTGGCCGGGGCGTAGTTCGCCTGGCCGACGTTGCCCCACAGCCCGGCGCCCGACGTGGTGTTCACGATCCGCCCGCTCACCGGCCTACCGGCCTTGCCCTGCTCGCGCCAGTACCCGCACG
>JAYUAM010000351.1:0-1875 GCA_043741295.1 Acidimicrobiia bacterium | reverse complement strand
GGCCCCGCCTTGGGGTTGCCCTGGTGATGGGCCTTGCCGCGTCGGTGCTCGTGGCGTGCGGCAGCAGCGCGAAGACCGCGGGCCAATCCTCGACCAGTGCGAGCGGCGGTCCGACGACGACGACGGCGGGGGCGGCCACTACGACGGTCGCTCCCACGAAGACCATCGTCCAGTTGGCCACTGCCCAAGGCTCGCTGGCCATGTTCCTCAAGCTTCTCACGACCGCCGGCCTCACCGACTCGGTCGACGGCGCGGGTCCCTACAGCGTCCTCGCGCCGACCGATGCCGCCTTCGCCAAACTTGATCCGGCGAGCCTCGACAAGCTGACGAAGAACGTCGACCTGTTGAAAGACGTCCTCAAGTACCACATCGTGCTGAAGCGCATCTCGACCAAGGACGTGACCGCCGGAAAGATCACGACGTTGGAGGGCTCGGTCCTCACCCTCAAGGCGGGTGGGCGCTTCCCGACGGTGAACGGTCTCACGATCTCGAAGGGCGGGCGGGCGACGAACGGCTCGATCTTCGTGATCGACACCGTGCTCGTGCCACCGGACAAGACCCTTCCGTAGCGCTCGGTCAGGGCACCAGCGGGATGCTGAGCGGCTCACAGCTGTCGAGCGTCTCAACGGCCCGCACGACGATCACCCTGTGGATCGCCCGCGGTGGCGTCGCCGGCGGACGTACCATTCCACGAGCCCGCTGGCGATGACGACGATCGCTGCCCCGGCAAGCTCGATGACGGCACCGAGCGTCACGCCGAGCGCCCCACCCGCCTGCTGCACGGCCCGACCCATCCCGAAGGTGAGCACGCCGATCACGACGACGAGGAACCGCATCATCAGTCCGGGTGTCGCGCGCACTGGCCCCGTGATCTCGGTCGGCCCGGCATCGGGTCGCTCGTCCATATGGCGAGTATTCCAGACGGGCGCGCTGGTCGGCGCCGCGTACGATGCCGTTCCGTGGCCGCACCGCTCGTCGATGCCGATGCTCTGCGCCGGGTGTACCTCGATGGCGTCGTCGGCGTCGAGCGGGCGGCCGCGAGCCTGACGGCCGACCAGTGGGCGGCGCCGGCGTGCGGCGAGTGGACGGCGACCGAGGTCGCCCGCCATCTCGTCGTGGTCGTCGGCTGGTATCACCACTGGCTTGATCGGGCACTGGCCGGCGACGCCTCGGTACCCTTCGCCCGCTCGACGCTCGATGCCCACGCCCAGGCGGGCCTCGACGCTGCGCCGGCGAGCTCGGGCCCCGATGCCGTCGGGCGGTACTCGCGCGAGGCATACCGTTACGTCGAGCGCGCGTCCGCGGTGGCCGACCTTCCCTACGGCTATCCGCTCGGCACGATCACCGTCGGGCTCCACCTTGGCGTCGCCGCCTGCGAGTGGCATCTGCATGCCTGGGACCTGAGCGGTGCCGGGCTCCCGGCGCGCGTTCGTCATCGCCCGCTCGACGAGCGGGTGCTCTTCCTGGCCGCCGGCGACGCCATCGTCGCGACCGAGCGGCCGCCGCGGCGCGCCGTGTCACGGGTCGGCGTGCGCGTCGCCGCCGGCCGGCGGGCCTGGAACCGGATCCTGCGGGAGTCCGGCCGTCGACCCGACTGAGGCGAGGTCGGTCGAGCCGTGGCGGGCGTCCCGACGGCGACGACGTCAGAGCGAGTCGGCGAAACCCTTGATGTCGCGGATGGTCGAGAAGTACACGTCGGGCATCGCCTCGGCAAAGATGCAGTCGCCGGCGTGGCACGTGCCGTTGACCGTCCGGCTCGTCGCTCGCACGCCGGCGTCGAGCAGCTTGCGGAAGTAGGCGAGCCCTTCGTCGCGGAGCGGATCGAGCTGGTTGACGGAGATGACGTGGGGTGGCAACCCGGTGAGGTCGTCCGTC
>JAYUAM010000350.1:0-4629 GCA_043741295.1 Acidimicrobiia bacterium | reverse complement strand
CAATCAGCACGGCACGGCCATGGCGGTCAGCAATGCCCAGCAGCGATTGGCTTGCCGCGGCGGCGAAATCGATGACCGTGAAGTCGTGCGTCGCATCGACGAGATCGAGGCAATGATGCGGCACCGTCGACCGGTCGGCCATCGACGGCTTGGCGGTGCCGATGTTCATCCGCCGGTAGACCTGCATGGCATCGACGACGACCAGTTCGACCTCGTCGTGGCGGTCGGCCAGCGCCATGGCGACGTCGCTCTTTCCGGATGCGGTCGGCCCCAGGATGATCAGGGGGTCGATGGTCACCCGGCGAGCACGGCGATGCGCCGCTTGTGCAACGGCTCGGACAACAACTCGACGAACTGTCCGATCAGATGGTGCGGTGCGGCACGGGTGACCTCGACGGTCGCATACGCCCCAGCGCGAACCGGCTGAGGCGGCGTGAAGTGCACCAGCTTGTTCTGCCGCGTGCGGCCGGACAGCACCGATGGGTCCTTCTTGCTCGGGCCCTCGACCAGCACCTCCTCCAACCGGCCGACTCGGGCCTCGTGCTTGGCGAGTGCGCTCCGCTCGACAACGACTCGCAGTCGCTCAAAGCGCTCGGCAGCGACTGCCGGCTCGACGAAACGGTCGGTCATCTCGGCGGCCTCGGTTCCCGGTCGCGGCGAGAACACGAAGGTGTAGGCGTAGTCGTACTCCGCTGCCGCGGCGACCTCGAGCGTTGCGGCGAAGTCGTCGTCGGTCTCGCCCGGAAAGCCGACGATGATGTCGGTCGACACGGCGAGGTCATCGACGACTGCCCGACCGGCAACGAGGCGCTGCAGGTATCGGTCGGCGGTGTACCCACGGTGCATCGCGGCCAGCACCCGGTCACTGCCCGACTGCAGTGGGTAGTGAAGGTGCTCGCACACCGACGACGTCGCGGCCATGGCGGCGAAGGTGTCGGCGCGCATGTCTTTCGGATGCGGACTGGTGAAGCGCACCCGCCGGATGCCCTCGATCGCCCCAACCTGGGTCAACAGCTCGGCGAACATCGGTCGCAGCCGGGCGTCGATATCGCCGGCCTGGCGAGCGGTCAGTTGCAGATCTCGCCCATAGCTGTTGACGTTCTGGCCGAGGAGGGTGATCTCGCTGACGCCGTCGCCCGCCAGCCGGCGGACCTCGGCGACGATGTCGGTGAACGGGCGGCTGATCTCGGCGCCACGAACCGCCGGCACGATGCAGAACGCACACGAGTTGTCGCAGCCGATCTGGATGGTCACCCATGCGTTGTACGTGGTCTCGCGCCGCGCCGGCAGCGCGCTGGGGAACATGGCCTGATCGTCGAGCACCGCCTCGTCGAGGATCTCCGTGATCGGTCCCACGGCGCGCGCCTCGCCGATCAGCTCTGCGGTGCGATGCACGTTGTGCGTGCCCAGCACGACGTCGACGTATGGCGCCTTGGCGCGGACCAGGTCGCGGTCTTTCTGCGCCAAGCAGCCGGCCACGACGATCTGGCGGCCGTCGCGCTGCTCTTTCCACGGCTTCAGCCAGCCCAGCGTGCCGTACAGCTTGTTGTCGGCGTTCTCCCGGATGCAGCACGTGTTGAGCACGACGACGTCAGCGTCGTCGGTGGAGTCGGCCGGCACGAGACCATCGGCTTCGAGCAGGCCGGCGATGCGTTCGGAGTCGTGTTCGTTCATCTGGCACCCGAAGGTGCGCACCACGTAGCGGCGGGTCACGGCCGATAAGGCTACCGACCGTGCGGTGGCCGGGCCCGGTCGGTTCCGGGACGACGGGCCAGCGGTCGCTAGGCCGATCGCTACTGCATGCCGCCGGCGACGATGCCGACGAAGAAGGCCAGCAGCTCGGGATCACCGTCCTGGACGGGTGGCGCGCCACCGCGACTCCACAACCAGCGGTCGAGCTCGACGACATCGGATGCGGTCACGACGGTGGCCGCCGTCCCGCTCGCGCCGTCGGCCCGCTCGGCCTCCAGGATGCGCTCGTCGTACGTCTTCCCGGTGTTCGGCGAGGTGCCGGTCATCTGCCCGGCGTGCAGGCGCCAGCGTCGAGCGGCGTCTGAAGCGACGACGTCGATCACCGCCCCGTCGGGCGTGAACGTGGCCCACGCCGGGCGCCAGGCGAAGGCGATGGTCAGTGCGGCGTCGACCCCGTCAGCGGCCAGCAGTGCATCGACCGGAGCGTGCGGAACCCGGGCCGCGAGCTCGGCATCGTGCCGGTGCATCAACGCCTCGTGCGCCTGCCAGCGCAGCACGAAGCCCGACGACTGCGCGGTGGACCACGTCCACACTGGCGCGTCCGACCCGGCCTCGGTCAGTGCAGCGAGCAGCCGGCCCGTGGCGTGGCGACCGAGGGCGAGCAGGTCGTCGTAGCCTTCAGGCCGGGCCGGAGCCCGCTCCTCGGCGACCTCGGGCGACTGCAACCGCCCGTCGAGGATCTCGGCCCAGAAGCTGTGGACCTCGGCGAGGTGCCACAGCAGGTCGGCCGCCGACCAGTCCGGGCACGTGGGCACCGGACCAGCCGGATCGGCGTCCCGGAGCACGACGGCGAAGCGCTCCGACTCGGCGGCGACGTGCGCGAGGTAGTCCAATGGGCTCGACATGGTGGGCTCCTTTCCCGTGGGACTCGTCCAAGATGGTGGCCGACGGATGATGGCCGACGGCTCAGTCCGGCAGCTCGATCGAGCCGTCGGCGCGCAGCGGGAAGCCGGGGTTGTGCGCCAGCTCCCACAGGTGGCCGTCGAGATCGGCAACGTAACCGGAGTACCCGCCCCAGAACACGCGCTCGGGCGACTTGACCAGCGCGCCGCCCGCCGCCACCCACGCCGACGCGGCGGCATCGACCGCCTCGGGTGAGACGAGGTTGATCGCCACCGTCACGCCACGAAAGCCGTGACCTTCGGGCGACACCTTGGCGTCTTCGGCCAACGGCTCGCGCCCGTACAGCGAGATGACTGCGCCGCCGGTGTGCAAAAACGAGACGCTTCCTAGTTGCGACGCGCCGGACGCTCGCCAGCCGAGCGACGTGTAGAACGCGGTGGCCCGGGCAACATCGCTCACGCCGAGCGTGACGATGGTGACCCGGGCCGGGACGGCGCCCTCGTCCACCGCTACTCGATCTCGATCGGCGCGTCGTCCGCCGGCGTGAACGCCTCGTCGACATCGCCGATGCCCGCCGCCGACCGGAGGCGCTCGCTGATCTCGACCATGATCTCGGGGTTGTCGAGCAGGAACTTCTTGGCGTTCTCCCGACCCTGGCCGAGCTGCTCACCGTCGTAGGTGAACCAGGCGCCGGACTTCTTGACGATGCCCATCTCGACGGCGAGGTCGAGCACCGAGCCCTCACGACTGATGCCCGTGCCGTACATGATGTCGAACTCGGCCTGCTTGAACGGCGGGGCCACCTTGTTCTTCACGACCTTGACCCGGGTGCGGCTGCCGACGACCTCGACCCCGTCCTTGATCGATTCGATGCGGCGGATGTCGAGACGGACCGACGAGTAGAACTTCAGCGCCCGACCGCCCGGCGTGATCTCGGGAGAGCCGAACATGACGCCGATCTTCTCCCGCAGCTGGTTGATGAAGATGGCGATGGTGTTCGACTTGTTGAGGTTGGCCGTGAGCTTTCGCAACGCCTGGCTCATGAGGCGGGCCTGCAGACCGACGTGGGTGTCACCCATCTCGCCTTCGATCTCGGCCCGGGGCGTGAGGGCGGCCACCGAGTCGATGACGACGACGTCGAGGGCGCCGGAGCGGATGAGCATGTCGCAGATCTCGAGCGCCTGCTCCCCGGTATCGGGCTGGGAGATGAGCAGCTGGTCGATGTCGACACCGATGGCCTTGGCGTAGATGGGGTCCATGGCGTGCTCAGCGTCGATGTAGGCGCAGATGCCGCCGTTGCGCTGCGCCTCGGCCACGACGTGCATGGCGAGGGTCGACTTGCCCGACGACTCCGGACCGAAGATCTCGACGACACGCCCGCACGGCAGCCCGCCGACCCCGAGGGCGATGTCGAGGGCCATGGCCCCGGTGGGAATGGTCTGGATCGCCATGGACGTCTTCTCGCCCATGCGCATGATCGAGCCCTTGCCGAACTGCTTGTCGATCTGGGCGAGCGCCATGTCCAGCGCCTTGTCACGCTCTACTGCTGCCATCGTTCCGTCTCCTTGAATCGCTCTGTGTACCGGTCCGCAAACCCCGTCGGCTGCGGTTCCCGCCTGGGCGGAACCGGTTCGCACGGCCCCGAATGTCGTTGTTGGTCACCGTACGGAGGGGGTGTGACAGAGATCCCCCGCCCAGCCCGGGCGCTACTGCCCGGACGGAACGACACAAGCGTAACTTCGAACGTCTGTTCGGTCAAGCATCCGGCGGATCCGACGCCTTCGACGCTGCGTGCGCCGCCGCGTCGGCGATCTCTCCCGGCTCCAGCGGGTGCATCGCGAGATCGAACGCCGCCCACAGTGTCTGGCTCACCGGAAACATCGCGATCGGCACGACGAGCGCCACGGCGAGCGTCGCAACCAACGTCGGCAGCGGCGGTAGATCCGGGTACGTGGCCACGATCGCCACCGCGAGCGTGAGCGCCAGAGCCCCGAAGGTGACCGCGATGTTCATCGTGATCGCACCGAGCTCGAA
>JAYUAM010000349.1:0-10732 GCA_043741295.1 Acidimicrobiia bacterium | reverse complement strand
ACAGGCCACAGCGACCGGACCCTCGCCCTGGCGCACTCGCGACTTCCGGCTCGTGTGGGGCGGCGGGTTCGTCAACGGCGTCGGCGACTGGCTCCTGCTCGTCGCCCTCCCCGTGTACGTCTTCATCAAGAGCGGGTCCGGTACGGCGACAGCGATCCTGTTCGTCGTCGAACTCGGCGCCGCGCTCGTGCTCGGCCCGTTCGGCGGAAGCCTGGTCGACGCACGATCATCGTCACGAACCTCGCCCAGGCCGTCACACTCGTGCCGTTGCTGGCGGTGACGGGTACTCGCATATGGCCGGCCTGCGTGGTCGTCGGCGCCCAGGCGGCGCTCACCCAGATCAACGATCCGGCCTCGGTCGCGTTGCTCCCGCGCGTCGTACGGCCCGATCAGCTCATGGTGGCGAACGCGGCCAACTCGACGAGTGCCAGCCTCGCCCGTCTCGTCGGTTCGCCGCTCGGTGGACTGGCCGTCGGCCTCGGCGGGATCCGGCCGGTGGTCGCCATCGACGGTGCCACGTTCCTGGCTGTGGCGATAGCCACGGCGTTCGTGCGCGCCGACGCTGCACCGATCACGACCGATGCGCACACCGGCGATGTCGTGCACGGCGGCGTGCGCGCCGCCGTGCGGGCCATCGGCGAACGACGGTCGCTGCGGGCGCTGCTCCTCGTCGACGGCTTCGGTCAGCTCGCCCAGGGGTTCTTCGTCGTGCTCTTCGTCGTGTTCGTCGTCCGACGACTCGGTGGTGGTGGCGTCGATGTCGGGATCATCCGCGGCAGCATGGCCGTCGGGGCCATCGTCAGCGCGGCGGTGATCGGACGGTTCGCCGCGGGACGGGAGCCGGTCAGCCTGCTCTCCATCGGCTACGTCGGCCTCGGCGTGATTTCGCTCGTGCTCTGGAACGCGCCGACGCTCACCACTGACCTGTGGCTCTACCTCCTGGTGTTCGGCGCGTCGGGCATTCCCGGCGCGGCGATCGAGGTCGGACTCTTCACGACGGTGCAGCGATCGAGCCCGCCGGGCATGCTCGGCCGGGTGGTCGGCGTCTCGAACGCGATCAACGGGGTCACGCGCGCCGCCGGCTCACTGCTCGCCGGCCTGCTGCTCACGGGAAGGAACCTCGTCCTGCTGCTTGACGCCCAGGCGACGATCTACGTCGTGGCCGGCGGTCTGACCTTCGCTTTCGTCCGGCCTCACGGGCGGCAGACGGTGCCTTCGGCCGGTAGGACGAGATCGGTGAGGTAGGCGTCGATGGTCCTCGTTGCGCACTCGTTCACGCCGTAGCCGGTGTGGTGCTTGGCCTCCACCGTGAGCAGTCGGCCCTGCTCCAGATCGGCGGCCAGCGCCCGGCTCGACGTGAGCGGTGTGATCGGGTCACCGGTCGTGCCGACGACGAGGACCGGCCCGGCCCCCTTGCCCGTCACGGTGAACGGTCGGGGTGCCGCCGGCCACGTGGCGCACACGTAGCCCGACCCGAGGGCGCGGCCGAGGCGCGGCGCGAGCACGGCGAGCTCGTCGGCCAACCTGTCGATCTCGGCGATGTCGGTCGGCCCCGGCTTGTCGACGCAGTTGATCGCGGTCAGTGCGTCGAGCTCGTGGGGGAACCGTCCACCGCTCGTCTTGTAGCTCTGGTACAGCTCGTACATCGGTCGCCCCTGGCCGCGTTCGAGCGCGGTGAGCGCGCTATAGAGCTGCGGTCGGAACGCCTCGTCGTACAGCTGCGAGACGACGCCATAGAACATCACGCCCTGCCCGACATCGGGAGCGCCGGCTACGCCCTTGACGGGCACCGGCGACGCGTCGACGCGCGCCCACAGGGCGTCGAACGCGGCGGCGACGTCCTTGCCACCATGGAACGGACACTTCGTGTCCTCCGCGCACGCACCGAGCGCGTCGGCGAGCGACTGCTCCAACGCGGTGGCCTGCTGGCGCAGATCGGTGGCCTCGTCGGCGTTGACGTTGCTCGCCCCGTCGAGCACCGCGGCGCGTACCGTGGCGGGGAAGCGCGTCACCCACGTCGCCCCGAGCGCACTTCCGTACGACGCGCCGAGATAGGAGATCTTGTCCTCACCGAGGGCGCGTCGGATCTCGTCCATGTCGTGGGCGCTGTCGTAGGTCGACACATACGGGAGGAGACCACCGGCAGCGGCCTGGCATTGCTCGCCCAACGTCTTCGATGCCGTCACCAGGGCCTGATGTTCGGCCGGTGTGTCGGGTGTCGGGTCGAGGGTGAGGAAGGCATCGAGATCGTCGGTGCAGACGATCGGGCTCGACCGCCCGGTGCCGCGCGGATCCCACCCGACGATGTCGAACCGGTCGGTGAGCGTCGACGAGAAATAACCGGCCGCCTCCTGCGCCATGTAGCTGCCCGGAACGCCCGGGCCTCCCGGGTTCACCAGCAACGAACCGATCCGCTCACCGGTCCGGCTTGCTGGCCGCCGTTCGACGTAGAGGTCGATGAGACCCTTGGACGCGTTGTCATAGTCCTTCGGCACGGCAAGCGTGGCGCACTGCAGCTTCTCGCCACAGCGTCGCCACTCGAGCGCACCGGGAGCGGCCGGCGCCGCCGTCGGTGGCGAGCCCGGCTTGGCGGTGCCCAGCGGAACATCACCCGCCGACGATGCAGACCCCGAATCCGGCGACGGTACCCGCGTGGCGACCACCACAGCCGGGCCGGAGGACGAGCCGCAGGCGGCGAGCACGGCGAGCCCACCGGCCAGGAGGAGCGCACGCCGCATCCCGGCGATGGTATGCCGGTCCCGTCCGCCACGGGCAGCGGGCGCACGCACCGGAGGCCGCGGGCGAGGAGGCAGCCGGTTCGACCGGTAACCCCTCTAGCCTGCACGCCATGCGCATGGGCCCCCACGGGATGATCGGGAACGATCCGACGGCGGTGAAGGGCAAGCACTTCGACCGCCAGCTCGCCCGGCGCTCGTGGGCGTTCGCCCGCCCGCACCGCACCGAAATCCTCCTGTTCGTCGCCACGCTCGCCGTCGACGCGGTGATCGGACTGGCGCCGGCGCTGCTCGCGCGCTCGATCATCGACCGGGCGATCCCCCAGGGCAACCGCTCGTTGGCCGCCAAGCTCGCCGCGGCCACGGTGATCGTCGCCTTGGTCGACGCCGGCCTCGGCATCGCCCAACGCTGGTGGTCGGCCCGCATCGGCGAAGGCCTCATCTACGAGCTTCGCAGCGCTCTGTTCGACAAGGTGCAGCGCATGCCCGTGGCGTTCTTCACCCGCACGCAGACGGGCGCGCTGGTGAGCCGGCTGAACAACGACGTGGTCGGCGCCCAGAACGCGGTCACGTCCACGCTCGGGTCGGTCGTCTCGAACGTCATCGTGCTCATCACCACGCTGATCGCGATGCTCGCCCTCGAATGGCGCATCACCCTGCTCACGCTCGTGGTGCTGCCGCTGTTCATCATCCCCGCCAAGCGCGTCGGGCGGCGGCTGCAGGAGATCAGCCGCGAACAGATGAACCTCAACGCGCAGCTCAACACCCAGATGAACGAGCGGTTCAACGTGTCGGGCGCACAGCTCGTGAAGCTGTACGGCCGCTACGACGTCGAGGCCAGCGAGTTCTCGGGCCGGGCCCGGCGCGTGCGCGACATCGGCATCCGGTCGGCGATGTTCGGCCGCGTGTTCTTCGTCGCCCTCGGCCTCGTCGCCGCTCTCGGCGCGGCCGCCGTGTACGGCATCGGTGCGCAGCTCACGATCTCGAAGGCCATCACCGTCGGCGACCTCGTCGCTCTCGCCGCGTTCGTCGGTCGGATCTACGGCCCGCTCACCGGGTTGACGAACGCCCGCGTCGACCTGATGACCGCGCTCGTGAGCTTCGAGCGGGTGTTCGAGGTGCTCGACGCGCCGATGTCGATCGTCGACCGGCCCGGCGCCTACGACCTCATCTCACCCGCCGGCCGGGTCGAGCTGAACCACGTCTCGTTCCGCTACCCACCGGCATCCGAGGTGAGCGTCGCCTCGCTCGAATCTCCCGGCGGCGGGGGGCTGCTGAGTAGCGTGGCGAACGTCGAGGTGCTCCACGACATCGCCCTCGTGGTCGAGCCCGGCCAGACGCTTGCGCTCGTCGGCCCATCGGGTGCCGGCAAGAGCACGATCGCCTCGCTCATCCCACGGCTCTACGACGTCACCTCGGGCGCCGTGCGCCTCGACGGCCACGACGTGCGCGACCTCACCCAGGACTCGTTGCGCGCCCACATCGGCGTCGTTTCCCAGGACCCGCACCTCTTCCACGTGTCGGTCGGCGAGAACCTGCGCTACGCCCGGCCGGACGCCACGCCGGCGCAGATGGAAGCGGCCTGCCGCGACGCGCAGATCTGGGACGTGATCACTGCGCTGCCGGAGGGTTTCGACACGATCGTCGGCGAGCGCGGCTACCGCCTGTCGGGCGGCGAGAAGCAACGGCTCGCCATCGCCCGCCTGTTGCTCAAAGACCCGGCGGTGATGATCCTCGACGAGGCCACGAGCCACCTCGACGCCGAGAACGAGGTCCTCGTACAGCACGCGCTCGACCGTGCTCTCGCCGGACGGACCGCGATCGTGATCGCCCACCGCTTGTCTACGATCCGCGACGCCGACGAGATCTGCGTGGTCGACGAGGGCCGCATCGTCGAGCGCGGCACGCACGACGAACTGCTTGCCAACGGCGGCCTGTACGCCGACCTGTACCGCACGTTCACGGGTGGTCACAGCGCCGCATCGCCGACACTCGGCGGCAGCGGACCCGATCTGGCCGCCGCAGGCGCGTGAGGCTCCGCTCGCTGCTTGCGCCAGCCAGCGCCACCGGCGACGCCCTGCGCCTGGTGGAGACACGCGCGCTACGCGCCTTCGGCGACGGACTCGTGAGCGTGGCCTTCGCGCCGATCCTGCTCCTCGCCGGGTTGTCGAACACCCAGATCGGCGCGGTGATCACGGCCACGCTCGTCGGCTCGGCCGCCCTCACACTCGCCGTCGGCCTGCGCGGGCACCGCATCACCCGCCGCCGACTCCTGCGCTGGGCGGCGTACCTCATGATCGGAACCGGCATCGGGTTCGTCATCACCACCGGTTCCGTGCGGTGGTTCTGGCCGCTGATGCTCGTGGCGTTCCTGGGCACGCTCAACCCGTCGGCGGCCGACGTCAGCGTGTTCCTGCCGACCGAGCAGGCGCTCCTTCCCCAGACCGTCGCCGACACCGACCGCACCGCGCTCTTCGCGCGCTACGCGCTGGCCGGCTCGTTCCTCGGCGCGCTCGGCGCACTCGCCGCCGGTGTGCCCGAGCTGCTCGCCAACCATGACGTCGTGAGCAAGGCGACCGCATTGCGCGGCACGTTCGCGGTGTACGGCCTGCTCGGTCTTGTGATCCTCACGCGCTACGCCAGACTGTCGCCGGCGATCGAGCCCGCCGCCGGTCACGCACCGACGCCGCTCGGCCCGTCACGCCGGATCGTCTACCGCCTCGCCGCGCTGTTCAGCATCGACTCCTTCGGCGGCGGCTTCGTCGTGCAGGCGCTCGTGGCGCTGTGGCTCTTCCGGCGCTTCGGCTTGTCGATCGTCGTCGCCGGCCAGATCTTCTTCTGGACCGGTCTGCTCTCGGCCTTCTCCGCGCTCGTGGCCGTACGCATCGCCAAGCGGATCGGCCTCGTGCGCACGATGGTGTTCACCCACCTGCCGGCGAACGTGTTCCTCATGCTCACTCCGTTCATGCCGAACCTCGGTCTCGCCGTGGCTTGCCTGCTCGTGCGCAGCGCGCTGTCGCAGATGGACGTGCCTGCCCGTACGTCGTACGTCATGGCGGTCGTGACACCGGCCGAACGCCCGGCGGCGGCGAGCGTCACGAACGTGCCCCGGAGCCTGGCCAGCGCCGCGGCCCCGTTGCTCGCCGGGTGGATGCTCGGGCGGTCGACGTTCGGTTGGCCGCTCGTCATCGGCGGCGGCCTGAAGGCGATCTACGACCTCACCCTGCTGGCGATGTTCGCCGGCGTACGTCCGCCGGAGGAGCAGCCGGCCCGCGGCACGCCTCCGGCTGGTTCTGCGGGCTGAACAGGCCGTTCGCGGGGCATCCCGAACTCTGCGACACCCCCCTGTCATGGTGGTGGACATGGTGATCGCCCTCCTTCTGCTCGGCCTGGTGGTCGTCGGCCTCGCCGCCGCGCTGCTCGTCGTGCTCCGCGGGACCGGGCCTCGCGCCAGCGTCGCACTGCCGCCGCCGGGGTCTGGCGTTGCGCCCCCGCTCACGGCCGACGCCATCGGCGCGGCCGTCGATGGTGCGGTCGGCCAGGCGCTCGCCGAGGTGCGCCGGCACGCCGCCGCCGAACGTGATGCCGCCGTACAGGCCGCGCTCCAGCACGCCGCCGTGCTCCAGCGCGAGACCCTGGCCCAGCACCTCGGGGCCGGCCAGCAGCAACTGGCCGACACCGTCGCCCGCACGCAGCACGAGTTGGCCAGCGCGTTGGCCACCGGCAACCAGGACCTGGCGGCGAAGAAGGACCTCATCGACACCCGGCTCGACGAAGTCACCAACCAGATGCGCGCCGAGCTCCAGCGGGTCGGCGAGCAGCTCGCCCACCTGGGCACGTTGAGCACACGCAGCTTCGGCGAGGTCAACGCTGCGCTGGCGGCGCACACCGAAACGACACAGGCGCTCGCCGGCACGGCCAACAGCCTGCGCGAAGCCCTGGCCAGCACCAAGTCGCGCGGTCAGTGGGGCGAGCGCATGGCCGAAGACGTGCTGCGCATGGCCGGCTTCGTCGAGAACGTCAACTACCGCAAGCAGACCCGGCTCGAGGGTGGCGCGGGCCTACCCGACTACACGTTCGAGCTGCCGAAGGGTCAGGTCCTCTACCTCGATGTGAAGTTCCCGCTCAGCGCCTACCTGCGCTACCTCGATGCCGGCACCGACGCCGAACGCAGCGCCCATCGCGACACGTTTCTTCGCGACGTGCGCCTGCGCGTGCGCGAGCTGGCCAAGCGGGACTACGCCCGTCAGGGCGACCGCCGCTCGGTCGACTACGTGCTGCTGTTCCTCCCGAACGAGACGGTGAGCACCTTCATCCACGAGAACGACGCGACCTTGCTCGATGATGCGCTGCGCCAGAAGGTCGTCTTCTGTTCGCCGCTCACGCTGTTCGCCATGCTCGGCGTCATCCGCCAGGCGCACGACAACTTCATGATCGAGCAGACGTCCGACGAGATCCTGCGCGTGCTCGGCCGCTTCGACCAGCAGTGGGGCAAGTTCGTCGGCCAGCTCGACGTGGTCGGCAAGCGGCTCGATTCGGCGCAGCGGGCGTACGAAGACCTGAACGGCACGCGGCGGCGCCAGCTGGAGAAGCCGCTGTACCAACTCGAGCAGCTGCGGGCCCAGCGGGGCATCGAGCTGGAGCACCCCGAAGAGGAAGCCGAGCAGCAACTCGGCTTCCTCCGCGAACTGGGCGCCTGACGGCGACCGGCGTCAGCCGATCTGCTCGATCAGGATCGACGACGTGTCACCGGCGATGAGGAGCAGCGGGAGCAATCCGGTGTTGCGCAGCTCGATCGTCTGACCGGCCGTGGCGTTGACGAGCACCGTGTCGGCCACGTTGGTGACCCCGGCGACGATCGAGCGAGCCAGCCCGGCGACGGGCGCCCCGCCGACGACCGGCTGCACCGTCTGGAGCGCGGCGGCCGCCGCAAGGTCGAGCCGGTACGTCAGCCGGTACACGCCCGTGGCCGTGGCGGTGAACGTGGTGCTGCTCGTCCGCTGCACCGTGCCGAACGCTGGGCCGGCCTGGCTGAACGACACCGGCGAGCCACCGCCAATGGAGAGCTGAACCAACGACCCCGCGTTGTAGGCGGTAGCGGCGCCGCGCAGACCACCCGCGACCCCCTGTGGTCCGGTCGCACCGATGAGGCTCGTACCGGTGGCGGGCCAGCCGGCACCTGTCTTGGGGCCGTACAGGGTGCTGGAAGCGGTGTCGAGGAAGAAGTCGCCGACGCTTCCGGTGGCGCCGGTCGGCGCGCCGACCCCGTCAAGAACGGACCGTCCGTCGGCACCGGCGGCACCGGTCGCTCCGGGCAGCCCGGTGGCTCCCGTAGCTCCCGTCGCGCCAGCGGTGCCGGTGAGGCCCGTGGCGCCGGTCAGTCCTGTCGCTCCGGTGAGTCCGGTGGCGCCCATCAGGTTGGTGCCCGCGGCGGGCCAGCCAGCGAGGGTCTTGGGCCCATACAGTTTGCTCGTAGCCGTGTCGAGATAGATGTCGCCGACCGAGCCGGTGGCGAACGCCGGTGCCCCCGAGCCGTTCAGCACGGATCGCCCGTCCGACCCGGCGAGTCCTGTGAGTCCCGTGAGTCCCGTGAGTCCTGTAGCGCCGGTCAGTCCGGTCGCTCCGGTGGCGCCGACGAGGTCAACGCCGGTGGCGGGCCAGCCGGCGAGGGTCTTGGGGCCATAGAGCGTGCTCGAGCCCGTGTCGAGATACATATCCCCGATGCTGCCCGCGGCACCGGCAGGGGCGCCGACACCCGTGAGCAGCGTCCGCCCATCGAGTCCGGCGGCTCCGGCGGCCCCGGCGGCTCCGGCGGCTCCGACGGCCCCGGTCGCGCCAACCGCTCCGGACGCCCCGGTCGCACCGATCAGCCCCGTGCCCGAGCCCGGCCAACCGACGGCCGTCTTCGGGCCGTAGAGCGTGCTCGTCGCCGTCTCGAGATACATGTCACCGATGGCGCCCGTCGCCGCCGCCGGAGCGCCAGCGCCCGTCAGAAGCGTCTTGCCATTCGCACCGGCCGCACCGGCCGCACCGGCCGCACCGGTCGCTCCGGTCGCTCCGGTCGCTCCGGTCGCTCCGGTCGCTCCGACGAGGCTCGTGCCGGCGAAGGGCCAACCGACGGCCGTCTTCGGGCCATACAACGTGCTCGTCGCGGTGTCGAGGTAGAGATCGCCGATGCTGCCGACCGCCGCAGCAGGAACACCGACGCCGGCGAGCACCGACGTTCCGTTCAGACCTGCTGCGCCGACCACACCCGCCGCACCGGTCGCACCCGTCAAGCCGGTCGCACCCGTCAAGCCGGTCGCACCGGTCGAACCGGTCAAGCCGGTCAAGCCGGTCGCACCGATCAAGCCCGTGGCACCCGTGGCACCTGCGGCCCCGACAAGGCTCGTGCCGGTGAACGGCCACCCACCGACGAGCTTCGGGCCGTACAGCGTGCTGGTGGCCGCGTCGAGGTAGACATCGCCGACGTTGCCGACGGCGCCCGTCGGCGCACCGGTGCCGGTCAGCAGCGAGTGCCCGTCGATCCCGTCGATGCCATTGAGCCCGGCCGCACCGGCGGCACCAGCGAGGCTCGTTCCCGTTGCGGCCCAGCCGGCGGCGGTCCGCGGGCCGAACAGCGTGCTCGTGGCGGTGTCGAGATAGAAGTCGCCGACGCTGCCGACGGCCGCCGACGGAGCGCCCAGTCCGTTGAGCACCGACCGCCCGTTCGTCCCGTTGAGCCCGGCCGCGCCGGTGACGCCCGCCGCGCCCGGCGCGCCGACGAGCCCGGTTCCCGTCGCCGGCCAACCGGTGGCCGTCTTCGGGCCGTAAAGCGTGCTGGTGGCCACGTCGAGGTAGAAGTCGCCTGTGCCCCCGGCCGCAACCGGCGGGGCACCCAGCCCGTTGAGCAGCGATCGGCCGTCGATGCCGTCGATGCCGTCGATACCGTCGATACCGTCGATACCCGGCGCGCCGACCGCACCGGTGAGGCTGATGCCCCCCGACGGCCAACCGGTGGCCGTCTTCGGCCCGTAGATCGTGCGAGCGGTGAGATCGAGGTAGACGTCACCGACGGCGCCAGCGGCGGCTGTCGGGGCACCGATGCCATTGAGCAGCGAGTGCCCGTCGATCCCGGCCGCCCCGGTCACGCCGGTCGCCCCCACGGCACCGGTCACGCCGGTCAGGCCGGCCGCGCCGGTCGCGCCGGTCGCGCCGGTCGCACCGGTCAGGCCGGTCGCGCCGGTCAGGCCGGTCGCGCCGGTCGAGCCGGTCGAGCCGGTCAGGCCGGCCGCGCCGGTCAGGCCGGTCGCTCCGACGGCACCGGTCAAGCGCGTGCCGGGAAGCGGCCACCCGGTCGCCGACCGCGGACCGAACAGCGTCGACGTCGCGGTGTCGAGGAAGAAGTCGCCGAACGCTCCGGCCGACACGGGCGGCACACCGGTGCCGTTGAGCACCGAGTGGCCGGCCACACCGGCAGGCCCGGCCGGTCCGGCGGGGCCCGGCGTGGGCGCCGCCGAACCTCCAGCGAGTTGCGTACCGGGCGTCGGCCAGGCGCCGGCGGTCTTCGGTCCGTAGAGCACGTGATCGTCGGTATCGAGGTAGTAGTCGAGGTCGCGTCCCGCCTCGGACACCGGCGGCACCGTCCCCGACAGCAACGCGCCGCGACCCTTCTCCACCTCGGCCAATGGCAGCAGATAGCCGACGAGGTCGATTATCACGTTCACCGCGCCCTGCTGGTTGTAGATGCTCACTCCACCGTTGCCGAGCTTGGCGACGATGAAGTTCGATGCGACCAGACCGGGCAACGCGTTGTTGGCCGAGGCGGACGGGCGGAGCTCACCGGTCGGCCACACGGTGAGGTAGCTCTGCAGCGGCGCGTCCTGGTCGATCGTCACGTTGAGGAGCACCGCGGATGCGCTGTCGGGGACCGCCCGTCCAGCGCCGCTGAGCGGGAGGTCGAGAGTGGAGCGCCCGGCCAGCCGTCGCGCCGTCGGGATGCCGACAGGGCCGAGCGG